>JABLXD010000014.1 GCA_013178285.1 Methanofastidiosum sp. | reverse complement strand
AAATTTAATAAGGTGAATTTGTTGAGGGTTAGGGAAGCTTCGTTTAGAGACCGGTATAATATCTATGATCTTATTGAAAGTCTGCACAATGTACCTCTAAAGTCTCCTGATGAAATTGCTAATTTTAATAAGGTACTTACAGAATACATTAAAAATCCAAACATAAAGATATTTGTAGCCGAAGAGAATTTACTTGATAGTGTCGAAATTTGTGGTTTCTTATCTCTATTTGTTAAACCAATACTTTTCTACAGTTACAACGTGTGCCATATTGAAGATATAGTAATAAAGGACGAATATAAAGGAAAAGGTGTGGGGGCTGGACTTCTAGAAGCTGCTATAAATTATGGAAAAAGAATAAAGTGCAAATACATAACAGTTTCAATTGAGGGTGGCGACCCAATGACAAAGAAATTTTACAAAGCATGTGGGTTCGCTGAAAACTCTCTTGAAATGAAATATTACCTTTAGTTTTTATTATTCTAATTTTATACGTTAATTATTTATTTTAATTCATTTTACTTATTTTGTGATTCAATGAAAAAGGAGATTAAAAGTTTTGATATTGGTTCTGTTGCCAAGATGTTTTTCTTCATTGGACTAATAATAGGTTTAATTGCAGGAATAATCTTCGCAATTGCTTTTGTAATAGCAGGAGCACTAGGTCCCCAATATTATCCTGAAATATATGGCAGCATCCCCCCTAACGCGGGTGCATTAGTTGCCTTAGGCGGAATAGTGGGATTTCCAATAGCTTATGCTGTTTCAGGAACGATTCTTGGGATAATATTTGCAGGATTTTACAATATTATTGCACGGGCAGTGGGCGGAATCAAGGCAGATTTTATAGAATAATTTTAGAAGATAGTTTTTTATATTCAATTTTCATTTTTAAAACAAGATGAATATAGAAATAATAAAAGATATTATCAATTTAATAAAAAGTGAAGAAAAATCTAGGCAAGATATTTTTGATGGAGAACAGCCTCAGTTTAGCGACAAGAGATATTCTTCCTTCCCTTTGGATAAAAATAATGTAAGAGAATTCGATCTTTTTGATGAAAATAAAAAGGTCACTTATATAGATGGCGGAAATATTGAATTAATTTCTTCACCCTCAATTTATTTAGGGCTTGTCAGAATATACTTTAACATATTCATGAATAATAAAATTGTCATGCCAAATAATTTGCCACAAAAATTTGAGTTTTATGTTTTTGGTAAAGCTCTAGGAAATGAAAAGGATATAGATTTTAATTTTAAGTTGTTTCCATTTTCAAAAGAATATGGATTTGATCTTGAAGATGCAGATAAAACTATAAATTCTCACGATCCAACAATCTCTAACAGAAATTTTAGAGCTGAACTTGGTTCAGTTTGCGGAGTTGCTAGAAGATTTCTTGAGTGGAAAGTGTCTGAGCTAATAATACAAACAGAACTTGGAAAAGGGGATATCTTAGTGAGAGACGGTTCTCTTCAAACGGCCATTACTGGGGAATCTAATTATTCAAAAAAAGCATATCAAGCGGCAGAAGATAAAAAAGTCACATTCTGTGGAATTGCTAAAAGATCAAGACTCTACACTTCAAAAGGTAGGTCACTATCTTATGCAATAAAACTATTGGGCAATAAAATATGCCCCAATAAACTATGGTATTATTATCCAGTTGCAGAAATAAATCACCCAGATCATAGTGCTGAAATGTATTTTGTTAAATTTCACCCTTCGTCTAGGTATACATTTAGATTTGAAATAGAAAAAAATAGAGCAAAGGAGCTTAGTAGGAAAGGTATAGAAGAAATATTGGGGATAATAGCGTCTAACTCGGTGGACCTTAGATTTCCGGGATATCCTTATGGATTAGTTGATGCAGATTATATTGCTAGAATCAGAAGTGATGAAAAAGAAACACAGAAGGCACTTTTTATGTCGCTTTGTGACGATGAAGAAATTCTAAGATTTATAGACGAAAATATCAGCGTAGAGGATGCGCATGACGTTCTTGATAGTTTACAATGGATGTAGGAGTTGTTAATTTGGATGTTGTAGGAAAAATTGTATCGGGCGATTTTAGTGGAATAATAATCAGACAGAAGACCGGAATAGATGTGGAACTAGGAGAATTACTCATCACAAGAGAGAATAATGGATATTTCATATTACAAGTTTTTGATATTTCCTATGGTTCCCAAATACCTGAAAGAATTAGAAGTCTAGCTGCAGGATTAAAGTTAGAAGAGGTATCAAACCTGTCTTTTTTAGACAATGACCTTTCGAATTTTATACTCATTATTTTAAAACCTATACTTTTTGTTACTCCAAATAGATACCATCTACCAAAAAAACTCCCTAAGTTTTTTTCTGAGGTTGAAAGGATAAAAGAAGAAGATTTAAAGTTTCTTGAAAAACCAAATAGGCCACTTTTCTTTGGTCAAATAAGAAGCGGTTCAAGAATATTAGATATCGATGTTTTTCTGAAGGGTGACGATGTTCTAACGCATCACATGCTAATATCCGCTTCCACCGGTAAAGGAAAATCTAATCTAGTAAAAGTTCTTACCTATAATCTGCTAAATGAAGATTATGCAGGTTTGTTAGTCATTGACCCACATGACGAATATTATGGAAGGGTAAAAAAAGGATTGAAAGATCATCCAAAAGCCAGAAATAAAATTGTATATTACTCGACAAATCCTCCTGCAGGCGGTAGTACACTTGTACTTGATTTAAAAACAATAAAGCCTTGGCACCTTACAGGCATAGTATCTTTGACAGAAGCCCAAATCGAATGTATTTACCTATTTTATAACAAAGACAAAGAAAATTGGATAGAAAATATTGTACTTTCAGATAAAGAGGAAGGAGTTTCATTAGTAACACTTGATGTACTAAAAAGAAAATTCAATAATATATTTGGTGTTTCTTCAGAAAACGGGCAGTTGTCATTTAGAACGAATTTATTTTCAAATAATAGTGGTTCGACCACAATAAAAAATGTAGTTGAACACCTTGAAACAGGAAAAACTGTTATTCTAGATACCTCTAAACTTGGTGGAGAAGTTGAACTATTGATTGGAGGCATATTTGCCGAAGGTATTTTTTCAAGATATCGTGACTTTAGTTTCAAAGGCCACCTTCAAAGCAAACCCTGTATTAGTATTATCATTGAAGAAGCTCCAAGGGTACTTGGGAAAGATGTGCTCGACAAAGGAACAAATATTTTTGGAACAATTGCAAGAGAAGGAAGAAAATTTAGAGTTGGTCTTGTAGCAATAACGCAACTTCCCAGTTTGATACCTAAGGAGATACTTGCAAACATGAATACAAAAATAATTATGGGAACTGAAATGTCAAATGAGAGAAGCGCATTAATAGAAAGTTCTCCTCAAGACATTTCTGAAGAATCAAGAAACATTGCTAGTCTGGATATAGGGGAGGCACTTTTAACTTCGACATTTTCTAAGTTGGCTATACCTTTAAAGATACCTCTTTTTGAAGATATTTTTAAGGAAAATAATAAATCTAAGGATAAAAAGACTTTTAGAGGGGTCGACTTAGAGTGAAATTTTCACACATGGCTGACCTCCATTTAGGGGGCTGGAGAGAAGAAACTCTAAGAGAAATTGGGATAAAGGCATTTGAAAAAGCAATTGACATTTCTATTGGGGAAAACGTTGATTTTGTTTTGATTTCAGGAGATCTTTTTGATTCTTCTAATCCTACTATTGAAGTAATGGCAAAAGCTGCAAAAAAATTATATGAGCTAAAAATAAAAGGTATACCTGTATACGTTATTGAAGGCTCACACGATTTTTCGCCTACCGGCCGAACTATCCTTAAAGTATTTCAAGAAGCAGGCCTTCTAAAAAGAGTTACATCTGGAGAAGAAAAAGAAGGAAAGCTCGTTCTAAAAGGAATTTTAGATGAAAAAACAAATACTAGAATCTATGGCATATCTGGAATTAGGGGCAGTCTAGAGAAGGCAACATATAACTCCCTTGACAGAGATGAGCTAGAAAAACAAAAAGGTGAAAAAATATTTTTATTTCACTCTGCTATTCAAGAATTAAAGCCAAATAATCTTTACCAAATGGAATCAATGCCAATATCCTTACTGCCAAAAGGTTTTACGTATTATGCAGGTGGACATATCCATGAAAAAGGGGAATTTGAATTAGGCGAATATAAAAATGTGGTATTCCCGGGGGCATTATTTCCAAACAATATAGATGAGTTATTATCCTTCAAAGGCGGAGGATTTTATCTAGTGGAATATAATGATGGATCCCTTGCTAAGATGTATATTCCTATTAAAATAGCCCCAGTAATTCTTCTAGATATAAATTTGGAAGGAACACATCCAATCAACGTTGAAGAAAAAGTAAGACTTTCGGCCGATAAAAATGAGATAAAAGGAAGCATTGTTATTTTGAAATTTAGAGGTAAAATAGAAGGCAATCTTTCGGATATTAATTTTAAAAAAATTATCCTATACCTGGAAAACAAAGGCGCAATTTTGGTGAAAAGGGATACAAGGGAGATCAAAACTAAAGAGTTTAAAGAGATAAAAAATTCGTCTTTGACTAAAGAGAAACTTGAAGAAGAAGTAATAATTCGCCATAAGGATCAAATAAAAATCAAAGATTGTCAGATAGAACCAGTATCTTTTGTTAAGACATTCATGGACATTTTATCAAGAGAGAAAAAAGAAGGCGAAAAGAAAGATGATTATAATAAAAGTATGTTAAGTGAGTCCATAGATTATCTTTCAAAAAATAAACTTCTGGAGGATTTGGATGAAACTTCTAGCCCTTGAAATGCTAAATATAAGAAGCTATCAACACCAAAAAATAGATTTTCCAGAAGGATCGTTTTTATTATCGGGAGACATCGGATTTGGTAAATCAACAATATTATTGGCAATAGAATTTGCCTTATTTGGATTGGGAGATATACTGGCATCCTCCCTTTTGAGAAGAGGAGAACGAGAGGGGATGGTGCGTTTAGAATTTGAATTAGAAGGGAAAGAGATAATTGTTGGTAGGAGTCTACAAAAAAAAGGAGAAACAATATCCCAAACAACTGGTTATATCTCAATCGAGGGAAATAGAAAGGAAATGACGCCCTCAGAGCTTAAAGCAGAAATATTATCTTTATTGGGATATCCTAAAGAATTATTCTCAAAACAAAAAAATCCAATATATAGATACACCGTTTATACCCCACAAGAAGAGATGAAACAAATCTTACTCTCTAAAAGAGAAGATAGGATGGAGATATTGAGGAGGATATTCGGCGTTGATAGGTATAAGACTATAAGAGATAATTCTAATAATTTAAGACTTGACCTCAAAAGAAAAGCATCAAGTTATGAAGTCGTATCAAAAGGACTAAATGAGAAAAAAGAAGAACTTAAAATTGTTTCAGAGAAAAAAGACAAACTAAATAAAGAGATAATTGAAATAAAAGAATCACTAAAAAATTCTAAGACAAATCAAATATTGGCCTTGAAAAAATCTGAACAAATTGACGAGATGTTTAAGCAATTTCAGGCTATTTCAAAGGAAGTTGCAGTCAAAGAAGCTGAATTCAAGAATCATGATCAAAGTATATCAAATATAGAACTAAAAATTACAGAAATCTTGGCTGGGAAAGAAACAATAGATATGGAAAAGGAGATTTCCTCTATTGAAAATGAGATTAAGGCCATCCAAGATAATCTTTCAAAATCTAAGGAAAAAAAAGAGAGACTAAATATTTTAAAGATTAGTGAAGGAAAACTTGAAGTGGAATTATCAAATAAAAAAGAAGCAATCGAAAAAATATCCAATGAAATAAAATTAAAGAAGGACATGCTTTCTCTTTTAAAAGGGCCATATGGCCAATCAATAGATCAAATAAAAAGAGAAATCTCGACAATACAAAAAAACATTGAAGCTATTTACCAAATGAAAGAAGGAGCCAATAAAGAAATTGATAACTTGTTAAAATCAAAAGAGAGGTATAATGCAAAAATTTCTGAATATAAAGACCAAAATTCTATTACTTTAGGAAGTCTAAGATCTATTGAGAATGACCTTTCGTCCTTGAAAAATCTCAAAGGAATTGCTTTGTGCCCACTATGTAAACAGAAAATATCTGATGAGCACAAGGAAAATGAGATATCTAGAATTGAGAAAGAAAAGAGTGTCCTTACAAACAATTTAAATCAAACAAATGAAGTTATCACAAAAGTAGAGTTTAAAATAGGGGAAATTAATAAGGAATTACAAATAAAATCAAAAAAATTAATTGATTCAGAAAATGAGAAAAAATTAAAACTCGAAGATTTAATTAAAGAAATTGAATCCTTTACCCTAATTTCAAATGAGTTAACTAACCTAACTTCTCAGCATGCTTTATTGGACAAAGAAATTACCAATAAGTCCCAAGAACAAATACAGGTGTCATCTGATATAGAAAAACTTTCACCTGTCGAACAAGAAATTAATGAACTTGAGAAAAGAAAAGAGGCCAGTCTTGAACTTACTAGAAAATATAAAGATGCTTTAAATCTTAAGAACGATTTGGAGAAATTAAACCATAAAAAAAATGCTTTAATCGTTGATATTAATGCACTAAAAGAAAGTCTAAAAAAATATTCTGGCATAGAATCTGAAAAACAAAAAATTAATCAAGAGTTAACGCTGATTTCTGGAGATATAATAAAGAAAGAAAGAGAAGAAGCCGAAAAATCAAAAGAACTTGAACTCCTTGCAAATGATATTAACAGAGTCAATAAAGAAATTGAAGAGAAGAAAAGATATGCCCATATAAAAGAGAAACTTGAGAAAGTTTCTAACTGGATTGATAACTACTTTATCAGTTTAATGGAAACAATGGAAAAAGAATTTATGGAATCACTTAGGCTACAATTTGAATCATATTTCTCTAAATGGCTTGAAAATTTACTTGAAGGAGATGAAATAGAAGTTTCAATTGACGAAGATTTCACTCCAATTTTGAGGCAAGAAGGATTCGATGCCGATTATGAATCGCTTTCAGGCGGGGAAAGAACTTCTGTTGCCCTTGCATACAGGCTTGCATTAAATAGGGTAATAAATAATTTAGTTGACGAAATAAAAACACAAGACCTTATAATTCTTGATGAACCAACAGATGGATTTTCAAGAAAACAGCTTGATAGGGTTAGAGATGTTCTCGATATGCTAGGAATGAATCAAGTAATTATAGTTTCGCATGAGCCAGAAATTGAAAGCTATGTTGATCATGTTTTAAGAGTAACAAAGAGGGACGGGATCTCAAGAGTTGAAAACCAAGAATCTTTCTCTAACACTACAGTTGGATTTTGATAATTCAAAAGAAATATAAATCTTGAAGATTAGTACCTTATGGGTGTTTTAATGCTTTCAAATATACCGATAAAGATAGATAATGTAAGAAAAGAAGACATTGATAAAGAAATTTTAAGAACTGGAATTATAGCAGAATTAGACGCAATTAATCTTTACGAACAACTTGCCGCTATGGCAACTAATAACCATATAAAAATGATTCTCCTAGATATTGCAAAAGAGGAAAAGACACATGTAGGTGAATTTCAAACTTTGTTACTTGCCTTAGATAAACAACAAGCAGAAGAATTGGAAAAAGGGAAAGAAGAAGTCGAAGAACTAATGGAATAATTCAAGATATTATGAATAATTTCTATAGTGTAGAAAGCTCTAAATTAGGGACCTTCGGAATTATTTGGAAAGAAGAGAATAATCAAACAAAAGTAACTAAGATATTTCTCCCTGAAAATAAAAATAATTTACTTTTTAAAATTAAAAGTGGGTATCCGTCTGTCAAGAAATCTAACTCTTTGAATGAATTTATTTTTGAAATAAAGAGATTTCTTTCAGGAGAGAATATCAAATTTAATCTTGAACTTCTTGATTTTGGCATATGTACAGATTTTGAGAAAAAAGTACTACTTGCAGAGTATAATATCCCAAGAGGCTATGTAAGCACCTATTCAAGAATCGCAAAAGAAATTGGTAATCCTAAAGGTGCAAGGGCAGTGGGAAATGCATTGGCCAATAATCCTTTCCCTTTGATAATACCGTGTCATCGTGCAATAAGGTCTGATGGAACTTTAGGGGGATTCCAAGGAGGGCTTGAGATGAAAAAAAAGTTATTAGAAAATGAAGGCGTATTTTTATCTAAAGGTAAGGTAAGTATAGATAAAATGTATTATTAAAATTCATCTAGAGTCTTCTGGCTTTTAGAAAACTCTAAGTTGGATATTCTTATTCCAACTCTCCTAAGTTTTTTATCGGAATTCTCTTGAAGATATTTTTCAAGTAGCTGTTTAGAAATTGAAACAACTTTTTGAATATCCTTAGTTTGAGCTATCGTTTCACTTTTTGTTTGAGTTTTTAAGTCAGTATCAATAGTTATTAGGGATACAGTCCTAAATGATACATTATTTTTTATTATTCGCTGCTGCATATCCCTTGATAACTCAAGTATCTTATCAAAAATAATATCTTTATCTTTTGTATCTTCTTTTAAAGTTCCTATTCTTGAAAGTTGTTTTTTCTCTCTTGGTTCAACAGGCGTCTCGTCTATGCCTAAGGATTTATCGTGAAGCAGTTTGGCTTTATTCTTACCAAATACTTCTTCAAGCTCTATTAAATCGTATGATCCCAGATCACTTGCAGTTTCAATACCAAGATCATTTAAAGATTTAGTCGTTTTGCCTCCGATTCCATGTAATTTAGAAACTTTTAGATTTTCTAGAAATGATATTATTTCGATTTCCTTTACAACAGTCAATCCATTTGGTTTTTGAAAGTCAGATGCCATCTTGGCAACAAATTTATTAGAGGATATTCCAACTGAAGCAGTTAAACCCTCTTGAGAAGTTATTTTTTCTTTTATTGTGTTTGCTATTTCAATCGCCTTATCTAAATCTCCGTTTGTTCTTTCCGTAACATCTAAGTAGGCTTCATCAATGCTGACTTGCTCCATTATGTCTGATTCGTCTTCCATTAAATCCATTATTCTATCCGATACTTCTCTATAATACTCCATGTCGACAGGCAAGAATGCGACATCTTTGCCCTTTGCAATCCTCTTTGCAATTATTATGGGCATACCGGCCTTAATTCCAAGTGCCCTAGCTTTGTAATTTGAGGTGCTTACAGCACCGCTATCTTCAGTCCTACCAGAATAAACGCATATAACAACAGGTTTGCCCCGTATGGAACCGTTTCTATTTTCTTCTAGAGAAGCATAAAATGAGTCAAGGTCGACATGCATTATTATCCTTTTCATTGAAATAAATTTGATTTTAGATGATATAATGCTTATCCTTATAATTTTTAATAGTAACAAATAAATAGCCTATCTATATTTAACTATCAGGGATTAATATGTTAAGGGTAGTAAATTTAGGGGCAGAAGTTGAAGGTAATCCAATTCTTAACCACGTCAACCTTTACATTAAAGAAGGTCAGACATATGTTCTTTTTGGGCCAAATGGCAATGGTAAGACTTCTTTATTAATGACTTTAATTGGAAATCCTGCATTTAAGGTAACTTACGGTAAAATCTTTTTTAAAAATCAGGAAATAAATAATCTAACAACTGATCAAAGAGTCAAAATGGGAATGGGCATAAGCTTTCAGACACCGCCAAGAGTTAGTGGTCTAAAGTTGATTGATACTCTGATTAACTGTGCTAATCAGAGTGGAACTGACCCGAACAAAATTTATGAATATGCCCAGATGCTCAATATGGAGAAATTTTTGAACAGAAGTCTAAACGTTGGATTCTCCGGTGGGGAGGTAAAACGTTCAGAAATATTACAACTTTTGACTCTAAATCCTGATTTAGTCCTTTTTGATGAACCAGATAGCGGAGTAGATCTAGAAAACATCGCATTAATAGGGAATGCAATGAGTGAATTACTCGACAGAAAAAAGAAGGCAGGTGAAAGAAAAAAATCTGGCCTTATTATTACGCATCAAGGCCATATTCTTGATTATGTCGATGCTGATTACGGAGTTATTCTTTACAAGGGCATGGTTGCCTGCATGGGTGACCCATACGCTATGCTTGAAGAAATCAGTAAGAAAGGTTACGAGGGGTGTGTTGAGAAATGCCTGAAAGGATTCCAGAACTCGATAAGGATGTAAAGGACAAGCTGGAAAAAGTCGGAATAGAGATGGACAAGGAAAAGCGCTCTGCAATATTCCTTCAAGTAGATCAAAAAGTTGAAACATCTTCAAGTTTTGCATCTAGTATAGAAATGATCAGCATAAAAAAAGCCCTGGAAAAATATGATTGGCTTCATGATTATTTTTGGAAAGTAGTTTCTCGTGATAAAGACGAATATACCAAAGAAGTCGACGTTGAGGATGTAAATGGGTATTTTATAAGAGCACTTCCTGGGGCTAAGGTAGACTTCCCAGTTGAGGCTTGTCTATATCTAAAATCACCTAAGAAACAGAAAGTCCATAATATTA
Organism: Methanofastidiosum sp.; assembly: GCA_013178285.1. Taxonomy (NCBI): domain Archaea; kingdom Methanobacteriati; phylum Methanobacteriota; class Candidatus Methanofastidiosia; order Candidatus Methanofastidiosales; family Candidatus Methanofastidiosaceae; genus Candidatus Methanofastidiosum; species Methanofastidiosum sp. The sequence goes on along the minus strand of JABLXD010000014.1, from coordinate 10,999 downwards.
TAATTGCAGAAGAAAATTCCGAACTAAATATAATTTCTGGATGCGCATCTCACCCTGGCCTTACGACAGGCATGCATCTTGGAATCTCTGAGTTTTATGTTAAAAAGAATGCTAAACTTTCATTCACTATGATTCATAACTGGGAGAACAACATTGAAGTTAGGCCAAGAAGTGCTGCAATTGTCGAAGAGGGTGGAACTTACATAAGTAACTATATTATTATGAATCCAGTCAAGATTGTTCAATCATATCCAACTGTTCATCTCAATGGAGATAATTCTACTGCAATAATGAGTAGCGTGATAGTGGCTATAAATGATTCCATAGTTGATACTGGAAGCAGAGTTATTATTAAGGGAAAAGGAGCTAGTGCAGAAATACTTTCTAGGGCAATAAGTAAAGGCGGTACTATCTATTCTAGGGGCGATATTGTAGGGGACTCTCCAGATGCAAGAGGGCATTTAGAATGCATGGGCATGATGCTATCTGAGCAAGGGAGCATAATTGCAATCCCTGAATTAGAAGCAAAATATCCTAATGTGGATTTAAGCCATGAAGCGGCGATTGGAAAAATCGCTGAAGAAGAAATATTTTATTTAATGTCAAGGGGATTTACTCGAGATGAAGCAACAGCAGCTATTGTTCGTGGTTTCTTAGACATTGAAATCAAAGGATTGTCTCCTGCATTAAAGAAAAAAATTGACGAAGCCATAAATCTTGTAGAAAAAGAATTAATTTAATTTTTTATTCTTTCCAAAAATCAGGTACAAAAAGAACCATTACTGTGAATATTTCAAGTCTTCCAACCCACATACAGAAAGTTAATACTATTTTTATTAAATTAGGCAGTAATGCGTAGGTATATAGGGGCCCTACAAGACCTAGACCTGGACCAACATTACCTTGGGTCGCAGCAACACTTGATATGGCCGTTATTATATCAATACCATATGCAGTAACAATTAGTGTTGAAACAATAAAAATTACCATATACCCTATAAAAAAGGCTATAACACCTTTAAGAACATCCTCAGGTATAGTTTCATCCCCTACTTTGATGGATAAAATAGCATTTGGATGGACAAATTGGTAGATTTCTCTGTAAAAATATTTTAATATGATAAGAGCTCTAATGTTTTTAATCCCTCCACCTGTCGAAGCTGCGCAGCCTCCCACAAACATCAGAACAAGCAATATAGTCCTTGAAAGGGCTGGATAAGCATCAAAATTATTTGTTGAAAACCCCGTTGTGGTCATTATACTAGTAGCTTGGAAAGAAGAATACCTAAAAGCATCACTCAGATTATTAAAGACACTGTATCTTAAATCTGCAGTCATTATAAGAATTGAAGATACAAGAACAAAAGTATAAAACAAAAACTCCTTATTTTTGAAGTAATCTAACTTTCCTCTTAATGCAGAATAATGAAGCATAAAGTTAGCTCCAGATAAAAACATAAAAATTACTATAACCCCTTCAATAAAAGGGCTGTTATAATATGCAACGCTTGCATTTCTTGTTGAAAAGCCTCCAGTTGCAAGGGTACAAAAAGTGTGGCAAGACGCATCAAAAAACCCCATACCTCCAGCGATTAAAAGAATTATTTCTGCACCTGTAAAAATAAGATAGACTCCATATAGTATCTTTGCGGTTTCTCTTATTTGTGGTTTCAATTTGTCAAGTTTGGGCCCAGGAGATTCTGCATTAAACATTTGCATCCCCCCAATAGAAAGAGCGGGAAGAATTGCTACAGCAAGAACTATAATCCCCATACCTCCAATCCACTGTGTCATTGCCCTCCAAAAGAGAATAGATTTTGGCAATATGTCAATATTAACAATAACAGTCGCACCCGTTGTAGTGAACCCAGACATTGTTTCAAAGTATGCATCAAGGTATCCTAATGTTCCCGATAGATAAAAAGGAAGGGCTCCAAAGGCTGAAATTGCAGCCCATCCTAAGGATACAACACCTAAACCTTCAATGAGCCTTAGCCCTTCATCTTTTTCTTTAATTTCACTTAAAACATATCCAAACAAAAATGTTATTGATATAGAAACAATAAATACGAGTAATTCTTCTTCCCCATAATAAAATGCCCATATCAAAGGGAATATCATCGAAACGGCTATCATCATTAGTAATCTTCCTATAATCTTTAGGACAGTTCTAGTTCGCATCGATAGACCCCAATGAAATCAAAAATATCTTATCCCTTCTTATTTCATTGGCTTATTAAATTTACTCTTTCCAATAGCTTGGGACAAATAATACAAATAATGTGAATAATTCAAGCCTTCCCGCTAACATACAGAAGCACAGAACAAGTTTTGCAATTGGATGTAAAAAACTATATGTTGCCATCGGTCCAACAAGGCTAAATCCTGGCCCCACTCCTCCTAAAGTAGCAGCAACTGAAGAAATAGAAGTTAGAAAATCATTACCAAAGCCAAGCATTATTAAACTACACAACCCAAAAGTAACCATGTAGAAAAAATAAAAGCCCCCTATGCCATGAAGTATATCTTCAGATATTATTTTACCATTGAATTTAATCTGGAAGATTGCATTGGGATGTATAATTTTATAGAGCTCCCTTAATCCTATTTTAATTAATAAAAGTACTCTTATGACTTTTATGGCACCTGCTGTTCCACCAGCACAACCACCTATTAACATAAGGATAAGCAGTATTAATTTTGAGAGATCGGGCCACAAATTAAAGTCCGTTGTTGCATATCCTGTGGTGCTGGATATACTTATTACATTAAATATGGCATGTCTAAAAGCCAATAAAATATTTTCATGTAATTGGTAAGTAAGATCTAATGTTACGATCAGGGTAGAAAAGATCAAAATAGAGAAATATAACATAAATTCATTATCTTTTAAGTAATTTATCTTTCCTTTAAGTGCTGCATAATGCAGAGAAAAACTTGTCGCTCCAAGAAACATAAAAAGTATTATTATCCCTTCGAGTAAGGGGCTATTATAAAATCCAATACTTGCATTCTTAGTTGAGAATCCCCCAGTTGCAAGAGCTGCAAAAGAGTGGCAAGATGCATCGAAAAGAGTCATACCAGCAAATGTTAATAGAATAATTTGGACACCTGTGAATAAAATATATATTCCGTATATAATTTTTCCAACTTCCCTCACCTGTGGTTTTAATTTGTCCAATTTTGGTCCCGACGGTTCAGATAAAAAGATCTGTCTACCCCCAACTGAAAGAGCTGGCAATATTATTAAAGCTAGAACAACTATCCCAATACCACCTAACCAGTGGGTAAAAGACCTCCAAAATAAAATGCATCTTGGCAAAATTTCTACGTTGTTTATCACTGAAGCCCCTGTAGTTGTAAATCCAGATATGCTTTCAAAGTAGGCATCAATAAATCCAAGTTGGCCCGAGAGATAAAACGGAAGCGCCCCAAAAATAGGGATTATTATCCAACAAAAAGAAACAACTCCGAATCCTTCAATAAGTCTAATTTCCTCCTCTTTGAAAACTAATTTTAAGAAAGATCCAGTTAGTAATGTGATTAAGATACAAATAAGGAATATATAGGATTCTGCTTCAAGATAGTATATGCCCCAAAGTAGGGGAATTATCATTGAGATCCCAACCATCTGGAGCAGTTGTCCTAGTATATGCAAAACTGGATTTAACCTCATTTAATCTAGTATATATTAGTATTTATAGTATTTATAAAATTATTTAAAAAGATAATATAGATATCACAGAATGTTCTTATTTTACTTTAGAAACATAAACATCTAAAAAATTTTTAATTATTCTCTTTCCATTTGATTCATATTTTTCTCTCACTTTTCTGTAATCTTTTTCTAATTGAGATATGCCCAATCTATTTAGGTCTTCATCTTCTTTAATCCAATTATAAAACAAATCACAGGATAATTCAATATGTCCTTGGAATCCATATGCATTTTTTCCATATTTTAATATTTGATTATTACAGTACTCTCCGGTTCCTAATAATTTTAACCCTGGTTTAAGTTCAACAGTTTCCCCATGCAGTTGAAATATCTCGAATTCAGGGTTAATACCTTCAAAAATAGGATCTTTTTTCCCTTCTTCAGTTAAATATATCTTGAAGATTTGACCTTTAGGATCCCTCCATCCAATTTCTTTTATTGCATTTTTTTTAACAGTCCCCCCTAGGGCTTTTACCATTATTTGAAGTCCCAAACATATTCCAAAAAAGGGAACTCCTTTTGCTAAGAATTCTTTTATGCCTTTAATTTCTTCTATCATTTTGTCTGTTTCATCATTAGCGCTATCAGGACCGCCAAAAACAAATATTGCACCATAATCCCCGGGGGAAGGAAATGCTTTATATTTTTGGTACTCATAAGTATATGATTCAATTTCATTTTCTTCAAGAATCTCTTCTAAAAGACCAGGCCCTTCACGCCCAATATTATTTACTATTAGTACTTTCATACTATTTTCCAATAGAATAATTTAATATAGTTATTCACATATTATTGATTAATTTAGGCCATGGTGTTTTATATGAAAAAAGTATTAAAAACTACAAATGCCCCCGCTCCAGTGGGTCCTTACGCTCAAGGAGTAGTTGCAGGAGATTTTGTTTTTGTATCCGGGCAGATTCCGGTTATGAAAACAGGAGAACTCGTTCTAAATGATATCGAAAAAGCTACTGATGTTGTTCTTGATAATATCGAAGCTATTTTAAAAGAAGAAAATCTGTCTCTGCAAGACATTATTAAATCCGAAGTTTACTTGAAGGATTTAGGAAATTTTGAAAAATTTAATAAAATATATGAGAAAAGATTTAGTTTCGACATCAAACCGAGCAGAGTGACTGTCGAAGTATCAAAATTACCAAAAAACTCTGACATAGAAATATCTTGCATAGCATATAAAAATAAGAAATAATTAATATTGTCCAAATAATTCTTTTATCTTTTTAATTTTCTCTACTTTTGCAGATATTATGACTTTGTCGTCTATTTGAACAATATCATCCCCTCTTGGTATGATGAGTTTATTGTCTCTTACGATAATCAAGAATAGAATTTCTTCTGGGAGAGTTATATCTCTTAAAGGTTTCCCGAGAATTTTAGCGCTGTTTGTAGGAGATAGTTCGATAATTTCAGCTTGACCAGTTGGAAGTATTATAAGAGATTTAAGGCCGCCCATTCTAATAAATCTCATAACGTGTTCAGCTGTAGATATTTTTGGGCTTAAGGCTATATCAACTCCCATATCCTCAAAGAATTTAATCAATTCAATATTTTCAACTCTTGCGATTGTTTTTGAGGCTCCCAAATATTTGCCTATCAAGCATGAAAATAGATTTAATTGGTCATATCTTGTTAGAGAGATAAAAGCGTCTACATCCCCAATTCCTTCATCTTTCAGTAGAGAAAGATCCATTATGTCTCCTTTTATCACTAGAGTCTTCTGTAGGATCTTAGATATCTCTTCGCATCTTTTTGCATCGCTATCAATGAGTTTCACTGACATGCTCCTCTCAAGCATTTTTGCAAGTTGAACAGCAGTATTACTTGCACCAACAATCATTACTTTTCTAATTCTTTGGCAGTCACTGCATCTTTCTATAACTTTCTCAACTAGTTTTGGTTTACCAAGGATGAAAGTTTTGTCACCCTCTTCAAATGTATACTCTCCTGTTGGTATTATTGTATCCTCGCCCTTAAGAACGGCCCCTATTATAGTTTCATCTGGAAATATTTTTTCTTTTAAAGCCTTACCAATGTATTTGGAGTCACTTTTGACTAAGAACTCTGCCATCGTGACCTTTCCATCAGCTAAAGCTTGAATAGCTAGGGCACTTGGCAGTTCTAGAATTCTTTCAACGTCATATGCGATAATGGTACCTGGTGAGAAAGAGTAATCTACTCCAACTTTGCTTAAATCAATATCTTCTGTAAAAGTATACTCAATTGCAATTTTTGCAACTGTTTTTCTTGCTCCAAGATTCTTTGCAGTTATACAAGATATCAAATTTACTTCTGAAGAGTTTGTAACAGCCACAACAAGGTCTGCATCTTTTGCCCCGGCTTCAACTAGAATCTTAGGATTTGAACCATTACCTTGTATTACAAGGGCATCTATTTTTTTTGAGATTTCTTGGCATCTTGCAAGATCCTTCTCAATAACAACAACGCCAATACCTTCTTCGACTAGAAGTTTTGCGATATTATATCCTGTAAGCCCGCCACCTACGACTATTACATACATAAGTAACGATATATGTCTATTTTCTATATAAAGATTTAGTATGGTCAACTACGTTAAATCAATAGAATTAGTAATATTAATAATAGAATTTTCTAAAGAATTATTATCTAATCTTATTTCAATCGCATTGAATCTGCATTTATCAACGCACCTTCCACAACCTCTGCAATTGTCATTTATTATAGCTTGTCGTTCAACGATTTTTATAGCCCTTACAAAACATATGTCCACACATTCTCCACACCCAGTACATTTATCAGTTACTTCTATTTCAAGGCCATCTAATTTTGTTACCTTAGAGCTTATTTCTTTAGAAAGATTTGGTAGCATCATCCAAAGACAACAACACTCGCAACAGTTACATATGGTCAATAGTTTCTCTGGAGGCTTAGCTTTTAGCCAGACTGAATCGAGTTTATTTCGGCCAATCAAATGCACAAGCCCCGCTTCACGACATTTTTTCACATGTTCTTTTGCTTCTTCTTTTGTCACCCGTTTTCCAAGTTTAGGATCTATATTTAATGCAGCTTCGCCAAGAAACAGACAACCTAATTCTTGGGGGTAATGCTCGCAGTCCTTTGACTTTCTGCATATGCAAAAATTCATTATTACATGGTGTTTTGATTTATCTATAAAATAGTTTAATACTTCTGAAGGCATCACTATTGATCCATCTTGATCAATACTCTGATTTATTTGGATTAATTTGTCTTTTGGCATATAGAAAATCTTATCATTTTCAAAAAACATTCTATCCATGAATTTCCCCAATACAGGTATTCTAGTAAATTTTGCAAAGAAAAATCTAAGTGGAAATAATCTTGAAAGCATTCTAACTGAAAGAGGAATATTTTCCATATCATCATTGCCAAGCGTCTAATACTAAATCTATTAATATTGACTAATTTAAATTTATTGGAATTAATTTTATTGGCTAAAGTTAGAAATACAATTATTAATCTTCAATCAAAGCATCTTTTAATACCATCTTAGTTATTTCCTTCCAAGTTTTTCTTATTTCTGATATATCTATTCCCATTTGAATTGCTGTCATGAGTCCATCTTGTAGGGATGTAATTCCCATTGATAATGAAAAAGTATCTATATTTTTCTTGATAATGCCTCTTTTCTTGTAATCGTCAAAGTAGTCTGCCATTAATTTAATTGAATCTTTATAGTATTCTGTCATCTCTTCTTTCATGGAAGGATTACTTGTAGTTAGTTCTGATATTGCAAGATTAAAATCAAGAGGGGGAAATAATCTATCCAAAAGTTTAAGATTTCCTTCCGATTGGGATTGCCCCATGTTAAACATAATGTCAAAAAATTCATCTGTTGACATATCTTTTGGTTGCCTTAAATTTAAAAAGGATATTAACTCTTTTTGGGTATATTCGACATAATATTTGATTACTTCTAGAAATAGATTTTCTTTGCTGGCAAAATATTGGTATATTGCTCCTTTGCTAACACCAAGGCTTTCTGCAATTTCTGCCATCTTAGTTTTGTGATATCCTTTTTCTGAAAAGTACTTTACAGATTCCCTTATTATTCTGCTCTTAGCCTCTTCTCTGTAATCGGGAAAAACTTTTGGCATAATCTCGTTAGATTTGTTAAATATTTGTTTAAATGTATTTCGACTTTCAAGAAATAATAATGGCCTATAAGTAATTGTTTTGGATATATTTTGAAGTAATACATAAATACTTTTAAACTGATTAAAATTGGTAGTTTTAAGGGTGCTATTATGGACGCAGCTTTTTGGATTTTGCCAATATTGATTTTTCTTGCAAGAGTGGCAGATGTAAGCCTTGGAACCATGAGAATAATATTTGTATCAAAGAATCTTAAGAAACTTGCACCCCTAGTTGGATTTTTTGAAGTTTTTATTTGGATTAATGTTATGGGACAGGTAATGCAGAATGTCAATAGTATTATCCACTACGTGGCATACGCCGGCGGTTTTGCAGCCGGAAATTACGTTGGAATAGTAATAGAGGAGAGGCTTGCTGTTGGACATGTAATTGCTAGAATAATTACAAAAGAGAATACCGAAAAGATCATTGATTTCTTAAGAAAAGAAAAATGTGGCGTTACAATTGTTGATGCTCATGGTAAAAAGGGTGATGTAAAAATATTGTTCACTGTTATAAAAAGAAAGAAACTTGAGCCCATATACGAGGCCATCGATAAGTTTGCTCCAGATTCTTTTGTTTCAATTGAAGATGTCAAATCCGTAAGCAAAGAAGAATTTGTAGGAATTCCATTAAAGAAAAAGCGATTTATGGGATCTTTTAGATCTTTGCGAAAAGGCAAGTGAAGATTTAATAATTCTAATCTGATTGAAATTCATATAGATAATTTTTTTGATATATAAGCAGAAAAAAACTCTCCTATTGGAAAGCTATTGATTAGTTTAAAATTTGTTTTTTCTAATTGATTTTTTATTTCCGATTCACTAAGTCTATCTTCTAATGGCGGACCTCTTTCAGTTTCTTTTTTCTGCCATTCGAGGATACATAGAGTTCCTTCCTCCAATAAAACTCTATTTGTTTCTTTGAGAAAGCTAAGTTTGTCATCAACTTCATGAAGAACATTTGAGATTAAAGCAAACGTTCCAATATTAGATTCTAATGGAAATTTGTAAGATTCTGAAAGAATTGGCTTTATATTTCTTATCTTTTTTTCATATATCCTTCTTTCAAGTTCTTCTAGCATTTCACTAGAGGTATCAAGAGAAAATACCTTACCTTCATTTCCTATAATTATTGAAGCAGGTATCGAGAAATAACCTATTCCACATCCAATATCTATAAAAATATCCTTAATTCTTAGGCCAGCTTTAATTAGTGTTTCTTCAGGAGGTAATATTTTTCTTCTTTCAGGGGAATCCAATCTATGCATTTCTTTTACATTGAATTTGTGGGCCATATTTAGTTGATTTTTATATTGAATTAAAAAGATTTTTATTATTAATTATAAAAGGGTAATAAACAAATCCTCGAAAAATTGTAACGTAAATAATTTTAGTAAAATTATTAAGTTTAACTTAATAAACTATAAATTGATTGTTTTATCAAACTGTTTCTAAAAACTCTATAGAAATACCTATAATATACGAAATTATCAAGAGCACTATCAATAATAATCCTAATCTAAGATTTAATTTATTGGCTTTAGATGTGTACCTAGCAAATACTATGTAAAGCCACAAGAAGATAATACAGCTTGGAGTAACCATAAAGAATAATCCAAGGGATCCTAATACAATAAAAAAATAATAAAATAAGACACTGGCTGTACAAACTGCGGCGATATAGAATATTTTTTTTCTAAGTTCTATATTTATACTGCCGCCTTCAATCAATCTCAATTTCTCCCTTGTACTCTTCTACCTTGTATTCTGGAAGGTTTGAAAGTTTATTTCCATATAATATACGTGAGACGTTCAGGCCTATACCCAAGCAAAGACAGACGATTATTATCAATAAAAGCATAGCACTTGAAGATATGATTCCTGACACACCAAGGATAAAAGAAAGAATAATGGAAACAGCACTTAAAAAATATCCAAAATAAAAAAATTTATTAGTATAGTTGAGTTCAGTTTCTTCTCTGCTCAATAAAAATCTAACAAGATTTTTTGACCATTCTAAAACATAGTTTTTTAGATATGGGAACCAGATAAGATTCCAGTCATAGTATTTAGTCACATATGTATTGTTAAATACCATTAGGGTGCCGCCTTTAATTGACTTTAATTTGATGTAGAGCCATATATCATAGCCTTCCCCAAAAGGAATTTTGCGCCCCTGTATCTCTTTCTTTCCTTCTTCTAAGACCTCAAAATCATGTTTCTGAAACCACTCCTTGATCTCACCCTTAACTTGCTCTATGCTCTTGCCTTCTATTAGGTAGGCCTTGCCAGGTTTAAAGTCAGATGTCATTTATTCGGCCCCCTTCTTACTTTTCGGCTCTTCTTTCTTCCAGTATCGGTACAGGAATAATATGGTCGCGAATATAATCAAAATCGGAAATATACAAGCAAGATATGTTGCCATATTCAGATCCACATAATTTTTAAAAATTCCTTGAAAAGACATAAAGGTCATGAACAATCCTATTGAATAAAATATGCTACCAAAAATTATTCCTGCAATAAAATAAGAAGTTTTATCTTCTTCCCAAGATTCAGTATATCCCTAGGGTATTCCTGTTTTAAAATAATAAAGAGCTACCCAAATACATATCAATCCCTCAAGTAGGGGAATAAGAGAAAAAATAAATAATAATAAGTTGCCCCCCACTGTATTTAAATCAACTTCGACACCAGGCATGTAATTCTCATCCTATTCTCGATTAAGTGAGACTTTTCCATATATTTAAGGATATGGAAAAAATTAGGGAAAATAGGGAAAGTTTATCCAATATAACGCTTTTAATATAAGAGAAATTTACTAATTTTAGGTTATATTACAACGGGTTATAACATTAGTAAAATTATTAAGTTGGGTTATTTTTCTCCTTTTTTGATCAAGATTTTCTGATAGATTTCATTTATTTCTTTTAACATATCTTCCATTTCTTTCTTGACTTGATCAGGCTTATTTACATTGAAATCTGGGTGGTACATCATGTTCAGTACTTTTTTCCTCTTTTTAATCTCTTCAATTGATGCATTGGGAGTGCAGCCAAACTTTTTTATCAACACTTCAAGAGAATCAATATCTTTTTTGATTGGCTCT
>JABLXD010000013.1 GCA_013178285.1 Methanofastidiosum sp. | reverse complement strand
ATACCTTCTTCAAGACACCTCTTACAAACAAGCCTTGAATAATTCCAACATGAAGAGCATGCTTTTTGTCCACAAACAGGGCACCTTCTTTTGTTTTTGGAAGATTTTATTACCTTTTCACATATTGAACATTTTTCAATAAGATTTGGTGTTATATGTGGAAAATCCTTCTTTGTAGGCATCTTTATTTTAATTCTACAGTTTGAGCAAAGTAAATATTTTTCATCACCTTTGAAGAGTATTGTGGCCCTACAGTTGGGGCAAAGTATCTTCATAGTATTAATTTAATAGGTAATTTTAAATATTTTTAGGAATAAATAGTAGATAGGAACTTATTGGTGAGAAAATATGGCAAAAAATAACGATACAAAAGCCAAAAATCAAAAAAAAGATTCAAAGAAAAAATCAGTAGGATGGAAATGGCCTATAATTATCGTCCTATTAGTGGTGCTTCTATTTGCAGGTGTATTTTATGACGTTTATAGATTGGGAAATGATAATACTCTATTTCTTTTCGTAGATGAAGAGAAAGGTAATCCCGGAACGGTAGAAGTTTCTTCCATCATTATTTTCTCTAATTTGAGGCCAAAGGGAAGTAGTGTAGATATAGATCCATTATCAACAAATTCCGCCCTTAATTCTCTTGGAATAAATATAAACAATTCTTTGATAAAGGCATCTGATATACGAACTGGGGTGGACTACACAAAGCAAATTTCTAAAGGTCAGTCTGAAATTGACATTACAAGAGTAGTTGTTATAGATTCTGACACTTTAAAAGAATTAGTAGATGTTGTTGGATACGTGCCTATTGATTTTAAACAACAGATTGAGATACTAGGTCAAGAGAGAGATATTGTAGCAAAAGGTAATGTCAATGGACTAATGGCTAAACAGATTCTCCAGGGGAAAGCTTTTCCCATAGTTGATCCAAATACCATTAAAGATGTGCCAGAAACAAGTCTTTGGAGAGTCAAGAGCAAAATAATCGGTGAAATATCTCTAAATATGCTTGATTTGGCGGAATATGATAAACAAACAAGAAGAGATATATCTTATAAGATACTAGAATTATATAGGGAAGATAAAATAAAGGTATATAATAAAAATATTACGCTCATCCTGATTGATATCTTACCAGAAGGATTTGGGAGGATGATTATAGATTTTGCCGTTGATATAATAAGTTAGGAGGTTTTATGAAAAAAGAAGTATTTGTTGTAGCGACATTTGTTTTGGCAGTAGGTCTTGCAATAGCTGTTTATAATATTGGCCTTTTGAACAATCAGAATGCAGAGTTAACTCAAACTATAAATTCTCTAAATCAAGAAATAACAAAGCTTCAGGGGCAGCAGACAATTCTTGAAAACAGGCTAGTTGTATTAGAAACTGAAAAAGCTCAATATGATTCAGTTGTTAGAAACTATACCTTACAAATTCAAGATTTATTAAAGAAAAATGAAGTTTTACAGCTTCAATTAGAATCTTGGGATATCCCTGTAATATGGGTTACATCTGAAGTCCAATGGACATCTTCCACTTTTCATCCAAGTGACAATGTAAGGCTATCCTTCACTCTTACAAATACAAGTAATGAAACTGCCGAAAATATTAGGATATCCGTTCCTGAATCCTATATGAGGGGATTCCAATTAGTAAGGGTATCTGATCCAAGGGCTAGACTGATAAGCAATGAGATTACAGTGGATTCTCTCTCCCCCAGACAATCTATCAGCTTTGATGTCATATTAAGGACTCAATCGCCTGGCCTTTACAGCGGACCTTTGAGAATTAGATGGACTGGAGTAGGGGATTTCTTTAATTTGACAGAAATAAGCACTCGTGTTAGCTAGTGGGCTGTTTTGATGGAAATAAAAAAGTATCCAGAAGATTTTCAAGTAGAGGAAGTCATAAATACTAAAAATGGCAAATACCTTATTTTCAAAGTAAAAAAAATAAACAGGGACACTATTGATGTCATCCATGAACTTGCAAGAAAGACAGGTATACCTTTTGGAAAATTTGGTTATGCAGGACTTAAGGATCGGCATGCTATTACGATACAGAGTTTTTCTGTTGATAGAATCTACAACGATGCGATAAAGTCCTTAGAGCTAAAAGATGTTGAACTATTCGATTTCTCAGAAGGTCAAAAGATCGATATTGGTGACTTAATTGGAAACAAATTTAACATTTTAGTTAGAGACATTCCTGAAAATTTTGAGGAAGTTATAAAGCATAACATCCAACAGATAGAGAGCGACTCGGGATTTCCAAATCTTTTTGGCGAGCAGAGATTCGGAGGAAATGAAGAGGTTGGTTTGCATATTCTAAAAGGGGACTTCAAGGAAGCTATTGAAAAACTGTTGCTAAAAGAAAATCTTAGTAAAGAATTAGTTGATTTGATTAAAGATGGAAAATATGGGGAAGCAAATGAATCATATCCAAGATTGAGAAATGAAAGGCAAATTTTAGAGTATTTATCAAAATCTCCAGACTATTCGAATGCTTTTGTTGTTCTACCTCCTTCTACCTCTTCTCTTTTTGTTCACGCTTACCAGGCAAAGATATTCAATGAGGCCGTTTTGGAAAGAATAAAAGAAATACCATTAAATGAGGCAGAAATTGGGGACCTAGTGTCCATGGAAAGGGAAGGCCATTACTATAGGACACAAGTAAATAATTCTAATCTCACTCGAGTTAAAGAGGGCATAAAAAAAGGAAATATTAAAGTTATAGCTCCGTTAATTGGTTATGGATCCTTAATCCCTAAATCCCTTTTAGGAAAAATATCGATGGAACTTTTAGAAAAAGACGGAATAATAAAAGAGAGTTTTCGTGTCAACGAAGCACCATTTTTGGGATCTAACGGTGCTTATAGAAACATATTGGGCGACTACAGAGATCTTTCTTTTAGTATTGAAAAAGATGGAGCAAGATTCAAATTCTTCCTTTACAAAGGAGAATATGCAACAGTTTTCTTAAGATACCTTACTTCTTCTTTATCTTGATTATGTCGCCGATTGTTGTTTCCTTTAAACTTTGTTTTGATTTAGATATGTCAATTCCTTCGTCTGCTTTTTCTTTGAGTTTTATATTTAGGACTTTTTCTAGCTTCATTATAAGTTCATTTGATAGGGCAAAACCTTCTGTTTCAATATGGTGGATTATTGACTCTTTTTCATTCATTTTTCTAGCAAGGTCTTTTTGTGACCAACCTTTTGTTTCTCTAGCATCCTTTATAACAAGATGGTAGTCTTCTACTAATGTATAATCTTCCTTAGATTTTGGAGCTATTCCTGTCCTTGACCTTGAAGGCAACACTACGCCATCTGAACCCATGGCCCCTTTCCCAAACTTTGACCAACTCTGGCGGTCTGTTCCAAATCTAGAACATTTATCACAAACCTTTACACTGGCACCTTCAACTCTTATATTGAAAACTTTCCCTTGTATAGTCTTGCCACATATTTCACATATCATCTTATCAAAAGTTTTTCAAATTCAATATTTATAAGGGTTTTGAGTTTTTGATTACTATTAAAAATGATAATCACTATTGTAAGATTTTTTTAAAACAATTCTTACATTAATGACACTCAATGTAGAAACATTTATAAAGATGTGAAATCTAATACATCTTGTTTGGGGTGCTAATGGTGGACAGTAGTATTAAGTATCGGACAAAAAGACTTGACGAAGAAGATGTTTATGAAAATGATGTTCAATATAATGATAAGATAATAGAACGATTGAAACTTCTTGAGATACAAAATAGAAGTTTCATAACGGAAAAAATCCGATTGGAAAAAGAAAATGAAGGCCTCAAAAAAGAATTGGAAAGATTAAATGCACCCCCCTTAATAACAGGAGTTGTAGTTGAGGCTATAGATTCTTCTAAGGTTATAATAAAAAGTTCTAGTGGACCAAAATTTGTCGTTAGTGCATGTTCTAATGTTGATTTAAAAGATCTTATACCTGGAGCCTTAGTAGCGTGTAATCAAAGAAATCTTTCAATAATGGAAGTTTTACCCTCCTCAAAAGATCCTGAAGTTTGTGGGATGGAAGTAATGTCTAAAACAGGGGTAACTTACTTTGAAATTGGAGGTCTTAGGGATCAGATAAATAAAATTAAAGAAACAGTTGAACTACCCCTAAAAAGGCCTGAACTCTTTGATAAAGTAGGGATAGAGCCTCCGCATGGGGTCTTGTTACACGGACCACCAGGAAATGGGAAAACCCTAATTGTTAAAGCAGTTGCAAATGAAACAGATTCTACTTTCATTAGAGTTGTTGGATCAGAATTCGTTAGAAAATATATTGGAGAGGGAGCTAGAATGGTAAGGGAAGTTTTTAATCTTGCCAGAGAAAAAGCCCCTTCAATTCTATTTATTGATGAGATTGATGCTATTGGGGCAAGGCGTGTCGATACAGGCATAAGCGGCGATAGGGAAGTTGCTAGAACTATGATGCAGCTTTTAGCAGAGCTTGATGGCTTTGATCCAAGAGGGCAGGTAAAGATTATTGGAGCTACAAACAGAGTAGATATGCTAGACCCTGCACTTTTAAGGCCTGGCAGATTTGACAGATTAATTGAAATACCGCCCCCCACAAGGGAAGAGTGTCTTGATATCTTTAAGATTCACTCTAGAAACATGAATATCAAAAATCTTGATTATTCAGAAATTATTGGGCTAATAGATGGTTTATCTGGGGCAGAGATTAGATCTCTATGTACTGAAGCGGGAATGGCAGCCATCAGAGAAGAAAGGGACTATGTAACTTCCGAAGACTTTAAATGCTCAGTATCAAGAATTACATCATCAGAGTATCAGAATAATTCCCTAATTGGAATGTATGGATGAGGAAACCGACAGCGTCTGACTGATGATGAGAGATGGGCGGTCTGACATATTTTTTATTTTTTACTTATTTCTTATAGTAAACTTTATTTACCTTGGATTCTATTATATTAAGGGGATTATTTGAAAGGAGAGGAAATCGTAGATTTAATATTTGGGTATACTATATTTGTTCTTAGCATAGCCGCAGTATTTTTCTGCTATTATTTTGAAAATTTTGGTTAATTATATCTCAAATAATATTTTATTTTTATATTCTAAATACTATCTAAAAAAGAAAAATATCTGGAGAGATGATAGAAGTAACATTCCACAAACTATAATGGTCATAACTATAATCATCAGTTTCTTTCTTTCGTCAGATTTCATGAATTGATTAGTATATTTGGGATTAAATAGCTTTCTATTAACTATTCTAAAATTAATTATTTCTTAGAATTAGATAAAACCCTTTATTATCTAATTTTATGTAATTTTGAGCTATTTGCAGACTATAAATTAATAAAAAATAAAATATCTCACTAAGGCTTACTTTATATTGGGGCCATACATAAATTAATTGGTGATTATATGCAGGAATACAAAACTTCAAAAAAAGTTCCTTTTCCATTATTAATTGAAAAGGCAATAGAACATGCAAATGCTGAAAAAAGCGATAAGAATTTTGTCTTATCAAATATTTTCATGGAAGTAGCTAAAGTATAAAAACCTAAAATAATTTTTTTATTTAGTTATGTCAAGCAAAATAAAAGATATCTTGATGTGGGACGAATCCTTATTCAGAGCCCCAGAAGTTTTTGACCTTAGTTATATCCCCGATGTTTTTAAGTTCAGGGATAATGAAATTGAGGCAATTTCGCACAATGTAAAACCTCTAATCAAAGGAGACCTTCCAACAAATACAATCATACTTGGACCAACAGGTACTGGGAAGACAACGTCAGTTAAACTGCTATTTAAGGAGATTACCGAAGTCTCAAATGATGTCATACCGGTGTATATCAACTGCCAGTTCCACTATCGGGAATTCTCTATAATGTCACAAATTTTTAGAGGTATTTTTGGCTATCCTCCTGTAGAAACGGGTAAACCTTTAACGACTCTTTATGAGTATACTATGGGGGAATTACAAAAAAAAGGTAAAAGATTACTTGTTGCATTGGATGATGTTGATTTCTTGTTTCATGTAAATATTGCAGAAAATATTCTTTATAAAATTCTAAGGGCCCATGAGATCTTTCCAGGTGTCAAGACCGGGATTATTGGAATTGTTACAGACAATGCTTTTTCATTTAAAGTTTCAGAAAAGATTAGGACAGTATTCATGCCAAATGAAGTCCACTTTAAACCTTATTCTCAGTCTACAATAAAAGATATCCTTAGGTATCGTTGTGATATTGGATTATATCCTGGAGTAATGGAAGATGAAGTTCTAGATAAAATCTCCGAAATAACTTTTGATAAAGGTGACTTAAGACTAGGTATAAGGGGAATAAAAGAAGCAGGAATGTTGGCAGAAATCCAAGCAAGAAGAAAAATTAATACTGAGGACATTGAAAAAGCAATAGAACGTATTAGCTCTTCTCTACATGTTGAAAATGTTTTCGACGGCTTGTCTAAAACTGATAAAAAAGTCCTGAAAGTTATAGCAGAAAATTCGGGCAAGTTTACAAAAGCTAACGATTTCTTCAATATCTTGGCGGATGAAATGTCATACGAACTCTTTAGAAAAGCAACAACAAAACTTGAGAATCTTAAAATCGTTGATATTCAAAGGGCACAATCAAGAGGCCGAGGAAAGCAAAATCTGATCCACTTAAGAGTGCCTAAAGAGGCAATACTGGATATTATTAAGGAATAACCTTTAAAAGTAACTTATAGCCTCTTTAGTTCAAATGAAAATACTTGTAACTAATGATGATGGCTACGGAAGAGAAGGATTAAAAAAACTGACAGAAGTCGCAGAATCTCTGGGTGAAGTAGTTGTCATAGCACCAAAAGAAAATTGCAGCGGGATCGGACACAGTTATTCTATATTTAAAAAAATTGAAGTCGAAGGGTTGTATTTAGAAGACAAAAAAAGAACGGATTACATAGTTTCTGGAACGCCTGTAGACTGTGTAGCTCTTGCAATAAGACATTTCATGAGGGAAAAAATTGACCTAATCCTTTCGGGAATAAACCATGGGGAGAACATCTCTTATGATATCTACTATTCCGGAACTGTATCTGCAGCAAGAGAAGGAATTATAAATGGGATCCCCTCAATAGCAATCTCATCATCTGATTATTTTAATCCGATGTTCGATACGGCGACAAAATTTTTAGAAATACTATTTGACTCTTGGAATTTTAATAAATTGCCAACTGATACTCTTCTAAACATAAACGTTCCTTCTGTTCCTTTCAATGAATTAAAAGGCGTTGAGGTAACAAGGCTAGGAAGAAGGGTTTACTATGACGAACCTTTTGAAACAGACAAAGAAGAAGGCAAAATGTATTTTAAAGTATTTGGTAAACCCCCTGGAGGCTTTGTTGAAGAAGGCACAGATTATTCAACAATAAAACAAAACAAAGTATCATTAACCCCAATACATCTTGATGCAACTAATCACAATGAAATGAGATCTTGGAATAATGTGGTAAACATAGATAAGATAATTAATTCATTTAATCAGTAATTCTTAATAGCGTTTGCAAGAGCTATTGAAGAAATATACTCTTCTTTTGGTGCAGCTCTTGATGTATCGACAATTATTATGTCATCAACAGCTAAAGGATAGTATAACGCTCCGTGAGAACTTCCTCCCCCGAGGTGTATTAATGTCCTATAAACTAAATTACCTGAAATCCCGTCTGGAGCTAGTATAAAATTAGACGATGTTATTGCATTTTCAATTAAGATTTGAGCGTGATCTATACCGTATTTTTCTGCCAAAGCCTCAGCTTCTAGAATGCTTTTGTCAACCCTTTCAGACCTTCCTAAATCCTTAGTTCGCCCTCCAGATAGGGCGGATATTTTTGGTTCAACTTTAAATCTTTTTAACAAATCTTTAGCATATTCAACAAACATTTCTTTTTCTTTTAGATCCTCTCCTTCATCAATACCAAGAGGTGCAAAAAAGAAATATTTTTTGTCATAGGTTCCCAATAGGCCGATTCTATATATTTTATCTATCCCAAAATTACCCTTCACTTCTTTTAAAAACTCAGAACTTTGAAGAGTTCCCCTAACTATGGCGTCTATTTCACCTTTTTTAAGAGATGAAATAATTTTTGAAGAATCATCGAATACTTCAACATTACAAAAATCAACACTTTTTACTGCATCTTCAATTTTATCTGGATTTTCATAGGCCCCAATACCAATTGTAAGATTTGGATTAATTAGGTTATTTATAGTGTTGAGCATGAACGTTTAATATTTCTATTACTTAAATATTTTCTGTAATTCCTTAGATAAATGGGCCATACCTACTGGAAAAACTAGTATCTTGACGATAATTTTAAAAAGCATACTATGCCATTTCATTTAAAATGGAGGTGTAATGTTGGGAAGAATCAGACCATCATTCATTAAAAGAATTTCAAGACAGTTAGTCGAAAAGCACAGAAACGAGCTTACAAAAGATTTTGAAGAGAACAAGTTAATTATTAAAGACTTAATCGATGTACCTACACATAAACTTTTGAACAGGATAGCTGGCTACACAACAAGACTAATGACTCACAAAGAAATAATGTAATTTTGTTTTAATATTCTTGAGATTTATTCTATTCTAACACTTTTTAATTTACGGTTAGATAAGATAATCTTATATATGTTTATTTTGGTTAAAATAGTGTCGTGATTATATGAATGAAGACTTTTTACTCATGATACCTGGCCCAATACCAGTACATCCTAGGGTATTCAGGGCTATGTCAATGAAAATCATGCCCCATAGGGGCGAAGAATTTAACAAACTCTTCATGGAACAATCAGAGAGAATGAAAAAGATCTTTAAAACTAAAAACGATGTTTTCATAATAGCTGGTTCTGGAACAGCTGCAATGGACGCTGCAATAGCCAATGTCGTTCAACCAGGGGATAAGGTATTATGCATTACATCTGGCAAGTTTGGAGAGAGGTTTAGAGATATAGTAAAGGCTTACAAAGGTGCGGTAATAGAATTAAAGTACGAATGGGGAATGCCAATAAATACAAATGACGTCAAAGAAGCCTTAGAAAAAGATCCTTCTATCAAAGCAGTAACAATGGTGCACAATGAAACATCTACAGGAGTTAGAAATCCAGTAGCAGAAATTGGTAAAATAGTTAAGAATACTAAAGCTCTTTTAGTTGTTGACACTATTTCTTCTCTTGGAGGGGACAATATTGAAGTTGACAACTGGGGAGTTGATATATGTGCATCAGGTAGCCAAAAATGTATTGGATTACCTCCCGGGATGTGTTTTATTTCAGTTAGTCAGAAAGCATGGGATGTAATTGAAAAAACAGATGGAACATGTTATTATCTTAATTTAAAGAAGTATAAGAATAACAAATACAAAGCACCATATACCCAACCTGTATCAATGACTTACGGTTTAAAAGAAGCTTTAGACATTATCGATGAATACGGATTTGAGAACTGGATTAAGAAACATGAAAAATTGGCAAAGGCAACAAGAGATGCTGCAAAATCAATAGGCCTTACACTTTTCCCAAAAGATGAAAAGACATGCTCAAATACCGTTACCTCAATAATGGCTCCAGAAGGTATAGACGGCCAAGAGTTAGTCAAAGTAATGAGAGAAAAACATGGGATAGTCATAGCGGGAGGACAGGACCATCTTAAAGGAAAAATAATCAGGATTGGCCACATGGGAAGCGTTTCTGAAAAAGAAATAATATTGACCATGGCATGTTTACAGATGGCTCTAAAAGAACTTGGATATAAAACAGAACTTCCATCTATTCTAGCTCCAATGTCGAAAATATAAATTAATAATTTTTTAATATTTTTAAAATTATATCTTTATTCTAAAAATCATCGAAACGTTTAAATAGGGTATTAAAATATCAATGTTAATCTCAGGCGAGCGTAAGCGTAAGAGTTTGAGAGGTGAAACTAATGAAAAAACTAAATAAAACAAATCCAAATATATTGAGTCTTATAGATTTTTTTATAGACAAAGGCTATTCAGAAAAAACACCCTTGTGGATTGATCTTTCGAAGAGATTTAAAAGACCTACAAGGCATTTACCCCAAGTGAACTTATCGAAAATCAATAGATATTCACAAGATGGGGATACCGTAATTATTCCTGGAAAAGTATTAGGCAGCGGAGAGCTAGATCATAAAGTTACCGTTTCTGCATTTAAGTTTTCTAAATCCGCCATGGAGAAGATAAACAAAAATGGAAGGGCAATAACTCTTTATGAACTTTACAAAGAAAATCCAAGAGGTAGCGGTGTAAAAATAATGGAGTGATCTCATGATAATCGATGGAAAAGATCAGATTCTAGGCAGAATGGCATCAGTTGCTGCTAAAAAACTTTTAGAAGGGGAAGAAGTTTTTATAGTTAATGCTGAAGAAGTTATAATTACAGGAAATAGAGAATATTTCTTTGACCTTTACAAGAAAAGAGCACAGTTTAAAGACATAGCAAATCCTTTGAGAGGTTCATTTTTCCCAAAAAGATCTGACAGAATAGTCAGAAGAGCTGTGAGGGGAATGTTACCTTGGAAGAAAGACAAAGGAAGACAAGCATATAAGAAATTAAAGGTCTATGTTGGCATACCTGAAGACTTAACAGGTAAAGAATTTGTTAGATTTAATGAAGCAGATGTTTCAAAACTTAGAACAAAAAAATACTTTAAGGTAAAAGAAATATCAAGCTTCCTTGGGGGACGCGTATGAAAGTTATTCAGTCAGTTGGTAAAAGAAAAAAAGCAGTTGCAAGAGCGACTGTTAAGGAAGGTAAGGGGAGAGTAAGAATTAACAGCAAACCACTTCCAATAGTTGAACCAGAATTGGTAAGATTAAAAATGTTTGAACCAATTCTTCTTGCTGGAGACACAGCCAATACAGTTGATATTGATATTGATGTCCGTGGTGGAGGTATTATGGGACAAGCCGATGCATGCAGAATTGCAATAGCCAGAGGCATTGTCGAATTTACCCAGGACAACTCTTTGAAAGAAGCTTATTTAGGATATGACAGAATCCTATTGAGAGGAGATTCAAGGAGAACAGAAGAGCACAAGCCAAGTAAGTCTTCTAAAGGACCAAGAGCAAGAAGACAGAAATCCTACAGGTGATCTTTTGATAATCCCTGTAAGATGTTTTACTTGTGGTAAAGTTATTGGACATCTTTATGAGCCTTATTTAGAAAGGCTAAGCAAAGGGGAAGAAACAGAAAAAATATTAGATGACATGGGGCTAACAAGATATTGTTGCAGAAGAATGCTTCTAACTCATGTTGATCTAATAGACGAACTGCTCGACTATAAAATATAATTTTATATTTTAATAGTTTATAGTCGATTTCACATGGGACCGTGGGGTAGCTTGGACTAGCCTCTCACCTTGGGGTGGTGGAAACTCGGGTTCAAATCCCGACGGTCCCACCATTGGAAATGGAAAAGGAGAGGAAAGATTGACCGTAATAGAGGATATAAGAGCAAGGACGGTTTACAACAGTAATAGAGAGAAAAATATTGTAGAGATAGATATCTATACATCTTCAAGTTTTGGAAGGGCTTCTGTACCTTTTGAGGAAGATATTTCTGAAATTGAAGAAGTTGTATTGCCTGAGCTTGCAGGTTTGGATGCGATTGAACAGAAATCACTAGATGAATTACTTTGTGAAATAACGCCATATACTAAAATAAGATTTGCTTTGTCTTTGGCATCTGCCAAAGCAGCATCTTCTTTTTATTCGTTGCCTCTTTTTAGATACCTTGGAGGTATATACGAAGGAAAAATGCCTTTATTGAATATTGGGGGAAAAATATTCGATATGGATCTAAAAGAAATAAAGGCCAATCAAAAACCCAAAAGAATAGAGTTAGATACAATATCTCAGATATATGCGGCATCAAATGAGGATAAGAACTGTATTATCCATGCAGTTGATGAAGGCGTATGCCACATAGCTTTGGCATTTAATCTTAGGTATTTGGAAGCAATGGAAGATAATATCCAGATAATAAATGAACTAATAAGAATTAAAGAATATTTAGGAGAGGAGATTTAATGAGTGATGAAATGTTAGTACCCCTTGATTTGTACCTTGCATCTGGAATACACATTGGAACGACCCAAAAAACAAGGGACATGGAAAGGTACATATTTAGGATAAGACAAGATGGTCTTTATATCCTTGATATAAATGAAACAAATAAAAAGATTGAAAAAGTTGGAAAGTTTCTTGCCAAATTTGAACCTGAAAAAATTCTTGTTGTATCATCAAGAATTTATGGATTCAAGCCAGTATTAGCGTTTGGTCAGAAAACAGGCGCAAAAACAATCACAAAAAGATTCATTCCAGGATCTTTAACAAATCCAAACTGTGAGGATTTCATTGAGCCTGAGGTAGTCATATTGACAGATCCAAGAGCAGACTATCAAATATTAAGGGAAGCTGGACTTGCAAAAATACCCGTAGTCGCCTTATGCGACTCAGAAAACTATCTTTCAAACGTTGATTTAGTTGTGCCAACAAACAACAAAGGTAAAAAAGCCTTAGCACTTGTTTACTATCTTATTGCTAGGGAAATGATGAAAGCTAAAGGGCAAATAAAAGATGGTGAGGAGCCTCCATTCTCAATTGATGATTTTAAATCAAAGGATGAGGAGGATTAAATGGGAGAAAAAACAACAGTTTCTCTTATTAAAGCAGATGTTGGTGGATGGCCAGGCCATGCTTTGGTCCATCCAGATTTAATTCAAACAGCTAAAAAAGAATTAGAAAAAGAAAAAGGTAAGCTTCTAATTGATTTCCACGTAACAAACTGTGGTGACGACTTAGAATTAATAATGACGCACAGAAAAGGTGTAGATTGCGAAGAAGTCCATCATCTTGCATGGGATACCTTTGAAAAAGCAACAAAAGTTGC
Source organism: Methanofastidiosum sp. (assembly GCA_013178285.1). Taxonomy (NCBI): domain Archaea; kingdom Methanobacteriati; phylum Methanobacteriota; class Candidatus Methanofastidiosia; order Candidatus Methanofastidiosales; family Candidatus Methanofastidiosaceae; genus Candidatus Methanofastidiosum; species Methanofastidiosum sp. The sequence continues at coordinate 35,791 of JABLXD010000013.1, read as the reverse complement.
TAAAGAATTGAAACTTTACGGCGCAGGTCAAGATCTCTTAGCTGAAGCATTTAGCGGAAATGTGAGAGGGATGGGACCAGGAATTGCAGAGTTAGAATTTGAAGAAAGAAAGGCAGAGCCATTAATTGCGTTTATGATGGATAAAACTGACCCCGGAGCTTTTAATTTACCAATGTATAAAATATTTGCTGATCCATTTAACACAATAGGATTGGTCATAGATCCGAATGCAACTTCAGGATTTAGATTTGAGATATGGGATATCTTAGAAAGCAAAAGAGTATTCATGGACTGCCCTGAAGAACTTTACAAAATGCTTGCATTAGTCGGTGCTAAATCTAGGTATGTAATAAAAAGAGTATATCCCAAGAAGGGTGGAAAATTATCTTCAGATGAAGCTGTAGCAACTGTAAGCACTGAAAAACTTTATCAAATAGCGGGGGAATATGTAGGAAAAGACGACCCTGTAGCTTTAGTCAGAGCTCAGTCTGGTCTTCCTGCAGTAGGTGAAGTGTTAGAACCTTTCGCATTTCCACACCTTGTTGCTGGCTGGATGAGAGGATCCCACAATGGGCCATTGATGCCTGTAAGCCAAAAAAATGCGGTTTGTACTAGATTCGACGGGCCTCCAAGAGTAATTGCACTGGGATTCCAGATTGCTAATGGAAGGTTAATCGGGCCTGTAGACTTATTTGATGACCCAGCATACGACCTTGCTAGAAGAAAAGCACAAAGAGTTGCCGATTATATGAGGCGCCACGGTCCATTTGAACCACACAGATTGCCCTGTGAAGATATGGAATATACAACTCTTCCAAAAGTTCTTAGAGAATTAGAAAAGAGATTTGAAAAATTAGATTAAAAAAATAATCTAATTTATTTTTATTAATTTTGCATTTGTTTTGAAGTATCTAAAAAATTGGATTTATCTTTCCCATTGTCTAAAGTATCTAGAATAACTTCTATTTGTTTCTGGACTTCTTCTATAGAATAGCAAGTATTTATTATATTCCAATTACTTGCTAAATTTAATGCCTTTTCTCTTACTTTAACAAGATCGTCAAGATTCTCAAACATCTCTTTTTCATTTCTTTTGGCAAGTCTTTTTAGAGATTCCTGCGGTTCAACATCCAAAAAGAACATATAATTTGAAGTGGGGAGAATTGTAGCAAAAAATTTGTATAATAATTTGGCCAAAGGTAAAGGCAAATAAGCTACGCCCATAAGGTAACGTACAACAATCAAAGTGTCATCACCTTTTCCATAATATTTCCTGACTGATCTAATAACGTCAAAAGCATAGTAGATGGAAGCTTTAATATAATTTAATTTACCTTTACCTAAAAGTGAACTCTTAGCTTTTATTCCAAAATTATTGTCGTCTTCTGGATGAGAACGTAGTATTACTTTATCTCCTTTGTTCAAATACCTATTACGAATTAAATTAGCATGGGTATCTTTTCCTGCCCCATCTAATCCGTCAATTATAATAAATCTCATTATACCACCATCGCCAGTAAGTAATAAAGAATAGTTGCAGAAAAACAAGCCGTCAAATTATCGAGGCCTTTAGGTGTAACAGCTTCAAAGAAAGTTGCAACAAAAGGAACAAAAATTAAAATAACATAATTCATTGGGACTATTGTTACACTTGAAAACAAGTAATTGTAGAATTTTAATGCAATCCACAAAACAGAAACTAGTGTAACAAACATTGCAATTGATCCTTCGATACTTTTTGTTTCACCAAAGAAATGATATTTCCTTTTGCCAAATCTAGTTCCAATTAAGGATGCCATTCCATCCCCATATGACATCGCAGCTATACCTACAGCAATAATCCAAGGTTTATCGAAGAATAAAAATGCAAGAATTGTCCAAGAAATAGCGTAGTACACTAAGCCAAGCCCATGTCCAGATGAAGAAATTCTATCCTTGATATTTAGCGGTGAGTAGGGGCTCATTAAAAAAGTCAGAGGTATAAAAGGTGCCGCTGCTAGAAAAGTAATTGCAAATCTAGTTTCAAAGATGGGCAATATAAACATTATATTCCCAACCATTATATGGAGAAATTTACGACTGAGTACTTTATATTTATATAAAATTTTTTCAGAGATAAAGAGTAAAACAGCCACATAGCCATAGACTATTATTAGGCCTAGTATATCGCCGGATAACATTGTTTAGATTTTATAGATTTTATATATAAGGCTATTGTATAATACGATTACGCTGATTTTCGAATTTTAATTAACTAATAGATTGATTAGAAAAGTATACAAAATTAAAAATAAAATTTAGAGAAACTTACTTCCTTCTTCAAGAAGTCTGTTTGCGACATCTATTTCAATAGATGCTAGAAAGAAATTTCTCTTTTTTATATTTACTTCAGCCCTATCTTTCATTCTTTTTGCCTGTTTAAAGAATTTTCTTGCTTCATCATCGTTTTTTCCTCTCATAACTAATCACCTATTACTGCTAATATAAATTATTGCTTTTTAATATTTAAATCTTTTGGTTAATTATTGATTAGCAATAAAGAAATTAAATTTCTTCATACTGAGAATCTATAACATCTCTTATCTTCTTAGCCTTAATTTCTCCAACGCCTTCAACGTCCTTGAGTTCTATTTCATCAGCGTTGAAAACTCCAAGAACGCTGCCAAACCTTCTCAAAAGCCTCCTTGAAAGAACTGAAGATACCTCTGGAAGGCCTTCTACTATAAATAGCTGTTTTTCTTTTAAACTCATTACTTTTTTTTCACCCCTAATTGCGGGCAGTCTATCTTTTTCTTTCTGCTCCCTTAATGATATCTCTACAAGATAATTTGCTGTTTCTTCCGGGGTATTAGTAAAAATAACTCTAACTCTGAGATCAACCATGGCGGATATAATTGCCCCACGTATGGATTTTTTATCCATATTTCTTACTGAATAGACATCTTCTCCTTCAACTATTAATAAGGGAACTTCATAAGCGTTTGATAGAGATAAAATTTGTGGGAAAAGAGTTCCTTTGATAAGAGATTCTATAAAATCATGAGAAGATTTTCTTTCAACCCCTATTCTATTAGATAAGATATAGTCGCCTACGTCTAAACGATTTACCTTAATCCTTGCAATCTCTGATAGTATTTTTACCACTCTTTTGTCTTCTCTGTCGTCCACTATTATTTCTGGCATCACCAAAAAATCCTTTAATTTACTCTGACCCTTCTCAGCCATAGACACCCCTTCATTTTTAGTAAAATCTCGTTTTAGTTCCATTACAGTATGTTTCATCTGTCTTTCTTTCTTTTTACTTGCCCAATAATATCCTTCGTCTCTTGTTTTTTCCGCCATAAGAATTACGACTTCTCCACTTCTTCTTCTAGCAGTTCTACCTCTTCTTTGAATTGATCTTATCTCTGAAGGAACAGGTTCAAATAATATCACCATGTCTACCTCTGGTATATCAAGCCCCTCTTCTGCAACGGAGGTGGCAACAAGGACATTAAATTCTCCTAATCTAAATCTTTCAATTATCTCTTTTTGCTTTTTCTGAGATAGGCCTTCATCCCCTTTTTTTGAAGCTTGACCAACAAATCTTTCAACATTCACGCCTTCAAATTTACTTAACTCTTTCACGATTCTCATAGTAGTATCTCTATAATGTGAAAAAATTATTATGTTCTTGCCTTTTTTTACTTCATTGACTACAATTTCATATAATTTTGAAAGCTTTGGATGTTCAATACCTCGTTGACTAAGATTATCGGCCATTGTCAATATCTTCATTATATTTTTTTCAGAAAGTAATTCAATAGAAGAACGACTTTTGCCTTCTCTCATTCTTTTAAAATAGGATATCAAGGGAGATATCCCTTGAGTTTCTAGTAGCTCCAGAGCGTGATGTATCTTTAGGGCCTTTGCTTGAGATTTGAGAGCCCCATAATAAACTGATTTTTCTTTTAATGGCACTTCTTTAATTTTATTGTTTATTTTTGGTACTGTAGCAAGTATTTCTTTCTTTGTCACTTCTAACGATGAAAAAAATCCTAGATCTTTTAGATCTTTAATTTCCTTTTTTAGTAAAATTTCGAGTAACTTTTTAATTTCTAGAAATTCTTCTGGAAGTTTTACAGAAATCCATGAAATATCTAATTCTTGAACATATGATTTTACATCAGGCGAATTTTCATTTCTAATTTCAATATTTTCTATTCCAAGATTTTTGATTATATCCTGCATCTTTTCTTTGTCAGATGCAGGGGATGCAGTTAATCCTAATATTCTTATATCTTTTGAGATTGCCTTTTCCGCTATGTATGTATAAGCATAATCCCCCGTTGCACGGTGCGCCTCATCAAAAATTATAAGTCCAAATTCATCTAGGTCTATTTTTCCAGTTAGAATGTCGTTTTCTATCACCTGTGGAGTCGCTATAATAACTAATGATTCTGTATAAAGATCCTCCCTTTTTATAGGGGATACAGTTCCAGTTAGAAGAGAAAAACTTTCTTTTTCAATATTTAATATCTCTGAAAATGATTTTAAATGTTGTTCCGCTAGTGGTTTAGTAGGTGCAAGGACTAAAACTTTTTTTTCTTTAGATTGAAGGGTATACGCCGTAAGTAGAATTGCTATGTATGTTTTTCCAAGCCCAGTTGGCAAAATAACTAAAGTGTTTTTATCTTTACTTTTTACAAAAATAGTTTCTTGATAGGCTCTAGGTGAAATCTCCCCTTTGAGTAAGGGGTGAGACAAAGGCATTATCTTACCATCTTTTCATACTTCTTTTCAGTATCATCCTTTTTCTTTATTTGCCAGACTATCATATCGTCTTTTTTTGTACTTTCAACTTTTCCTTCTTCCTGTAATCTCAACAAAAGAGATTTTGTTTTCATTAAACTTTCCTTAGTTTTTTCACTTATGGCCTCAGCAGAAAGAGGAGATTCTTCATTCTCAAGCAGTTTTAAAATTTTTTGATACATAAGATGCCTCCTAAAGCCCTTAACGAGGGAAGGGAAATCTAGCACTAGAGGTGAAAAAATATGAGAGGATTCTAAATTTTTCCTCCATTTCCCTTCCCAATCAACAAGATTGCGTAAACATATAAATACTTTTCTATAGTAACTTCTTTGTGAGATATTTAAAATATAGGGAAGAAGATGGATTTCTTTCAATGGGATTGGATGAGGCTCTATTATCACTAAGGGCAAAAGATAAAATAATCGATACATTCAGATTCTATTCCTTCTTTCCTTCGTGTGTGTCAATAGGTTACTTCCAAAGATTAGAATCTTCAATTGATCTTGATTACTGCAATAAAAATAATATTGACTATGTCAGAAGAATAACGGGTGGAGGAAATGTTTTCCACGATTCAGAAGGCGAGATAACCTACTCAGTTGTTATGTCAGAGAAAAATGCTCCAGAAAATATTTTAGATTCATTTCATTATATATACGGGGGAGTCATCAAAGGATTAAATACTCTCGGAATAAATGTAGAATTCAAACCTCTAAATGATCTTACATTGAATTCAAAAAAACTTTCTGGCTCTGCTCAAACGAGAAGATTGGGAGTTATTTTACAACATGGAACCCTAATGTACAATACAGATCTAGAGTTAATGGAAAGAGTTCTTAGGATATCTGATAAGAAAATTGAAATAAAGAAAAGAGTTACAAATCTTTCCATTGAAGGGTACAGTTTGAATAAAAAAGAATTACTTAAATGTTTAAAAGAAGGATTTGAAGAAACTTTTGGGAAAGCTAAAGAAGACAATATTTCTAAAGAGGAATTAAGCATTGCGAGAAAATTGTCCTTAGATAAATATCAATCAGACGAGTGGAATCAAAAAAGATAGTTACTAATGTCTTTATTATATTATCTCAAATTGTTTTAGGCACTATCTTATCGATAAATTCGTAAGGGTCTTCTGCGTAGATTTTAACTTTAAGTGCTCCCAGAGGCGAAACTTTTGATAGATTAACCCTACCTGCAAATGCAGCTTGTTTATTCATAGAAAAAGAAATCTTAGTCCCACGAGTACCTTCCCTTAAGACCATATTGACACTATCTCTAATAGCTTCAGAGTATACTAATTCGATGAATCTTGAAATAACATTTTCTTCTTCAGAATAACCAATAATTTCATTATCTTTTTCTTCTAGAGTGATATCCGGGAATATATTTAATATTGACATTTTTACCTTTTCGACATCTTCTGTTGGTTTTACTTCAGCAAATACTTTCAATTTAAAGCCCATATTTTTTAATCACCTTGTCAATATTTATCCTGAATTCTTCTATGCTGCCATTGTTATCAATAATAATATCTGATAACGCTAGAGCTTCGCCTAACCCCCATGAAAGCTCTCTTAAATCTCTTTTATGAAATTCTTCAAAAGTTTCAGGATCATCTTCCCTTTCTCTATTTTTCAATCGTTCGAATCTTAATCTAGGCGATGTATGTATGCCCACCAAGAAAAAGTCAATTTCATCCCTAAATCTTTCAATTTCCATTATTCCTCTTATGCCTTCAATCAAAAATTTATCATCATGAGTTTCTCTTATTTTGTCCAAAGTCAGAATTGCAATTGCATCAAGACCTTCTTTATCTCTAAGCATCTGTGCAACTTTTCCACTTTCTTCGAGTGGGTACCCTCTTTTTACAGTTTCTTCCCTTACTATATCGCCCATAGATATGAATCTGTATCCAAAATTCAAAGCAATGTTAACAAATTCACTTTTTCCCGAACCTGGCATCCCAACTACTGCTATCAACCAACCACCTTTGCTTCCGATATAATTGATGGAGTTATAATTCCTCCGGTATTTTTAGCCTGCCCACAAACACCTTTAACTTTGTTTAGAAATTCGAAAACATTACCCGCTATCATACCATGTTTGATTGGATATTTTTTTTCTCCATTTTCAACGTAAAAACCACTAGATATTTCAACTGAGAAATCCCCCGAAATGGGATTTGCTGTGTGTGCACCTCTCAATTCATTGATAATAAATCCATTTTGGATATTCTCTATATTTTCCCCTTCTATAATGAAATTGGAAATTCCAATAGAAGGCAGAGATTTATAATCCCTTTCAGAATTGCCGGTAGATTCGACATCAAACTTTTTTGCGTAAAAATCATCGAAAAGATAACCTTTTAATATTCCTTTTTCTAAAACTACGGTTCTTTTTGTGGGATTACCATCACCATCGAAATTTCCAGAAGCCACCCCATAATCAAGAGTTCCATCGTCTATAATTGTGAGATTTGTTATTTTTTCACCTATCTTTCCCTTTAGAAAACTTCGATTTTTATCAACACTTTCGGCAAAAAGATGGGATATAAATGTATTAGAAAGTAAAGAAGAAACAGCTTCAGGTTCTAATATAACATCACAATACATTGATTGTATTTTTTTTGCATTACTCGTTTCTTTTGCTTTAATTGCAGCATTTTCTCCAATCTTATTAAAATCAAACTTATTTCTCATAATAGTATAATCAAAGCCGTTGGACACATCTTCAGTTTTATATAATGCCGATATGTATCCAAAAAGAGTTGCATATTTTTGGTAAAGAGAAATGCCAGTTGAAGTTGAAATTGCTTCTTCGTAGAATGTAATATTTACGCTCCCAGAAGAGGGAATTCCATGATTATCTTCACATCCCTTGATCATGTCTATTGAGAATCTCATTAAATCCTCAGAAGTTATATTATACAATGATTTGTTCACGAGATCTTTACTTCTTATTTCCTTTGGGGCGGGTAGACTTACAAAGTCTTCTCTCGGCCTTGATACTTTGAGAACTTTATATGCAGTCTTAATGCAGTCTTCTAAATTATTTAAATTGTTTGTAAAGGAAAATCCTTGTTTCTTACCTTCAACAACCCTTGCTCCAACACCTATTGTTTCTTTTTCTTCACCAATCTCCACATTATTTTTTTCTATATCGTAAGAAATTACTTTAATTTTCTGAGCAAAAACTTCCCCATCAGAATTAATAAATCCCATTGTTTTATGGGCAATTTCTTCTAAATTCATCTTTACACCTAATTAATCAAAGTTTAGTTCATTAAAAAAGTTTCTTATAATATTTATTTATTTTTCTTATTAATAAACCTGTAAACCATTTAAATATAATCATTAATATTAACTTATGGACATATTAAAGGACAAGGCTTCTGTAGAAGCAATTCTTTTCATTTCAGGTGAACCTGTTCCAATTTCTAAATTACAAAAAAAACTTGGCATGAAAGATAGGGAGTATGTAGAAAGCTTAATTGAAAACCTTTCTAAAGACTATCGAGAAAGAGGTAGTTCAATAGAGGTTGTTAGGGCCGTAGAAGATAGATATACCATGCAAGTAAAAAATGAGTATTCCTTATTAACTGCTGATTTTGCTCCCAAGTCTGAAATAAGGGGGGCAGTGCTGAAAACTTTAGCTATTATAGCATACAAACAACCTCTAAAAAAATCAGATTTAGTCAAATATAGGGGGAGTCAGTGTTACGAACATGTTAAGATCTTAGTTGAAGCAGGTTTATTAGATGCCGAGCCTTGTGGTAAAACAAAGATACTTAAAACAACACCCAAATTTTCAGAAATATACGGACTTGAGTCTTCAACCCCTACCGAGATTAGGAAGTTTATGGAAAGTATTTTGAAATAAAAACTTTTATAAATACCTTATCCTTTAACCGCATGTTGAAAAACATGGCAGACCTAAATAGAATTGTTCAAGAAATCAGGAATTATGAGGGTGTTAAAAGAAAAAATCCAATTAAACACCTTATAAATCAATTCAAACCCTTTTCTAATTATGGTAATACTGTTATTGATTTTGGCGATGATGCTGCTGTTTTAAAAGGGGATTGTAATTATTTACTTTTTGCTGCCGATGGAATTTGGGCAAATCTCTTAAATGATCTTTTTTGGGCAGGGTACTGTGCTGTACTTGTAAACGTAAATGATATCTATGCAATGGGGGGTAAACCCATCGCTATGGTCAATATTATGTCTTTAAAAAAGACTGATAACTGTAAGGATTTACTTGAAGGAATTAAGACCGGGTGTGACAAATTTAAAGTCCCAATGGTAGGGGGACACCTCCATCCGGATACTGAAACAACAACAGTATCTGTTTCAATAATGGGCAATGCATCAAAGATACTTTCAAGTTTCTCTGCAAAAGAAGGAGAAGATATAATACTAGCAATGGATATGGACGGTCGACGTTACAATAATTTTCTTAACTGGGACACAACTCTAAAAAAATCTTCTGAAGAATGTCTATCAAAGCTTAGCATAATGAATGAAATTGCTGAAAAAGAACTTTCATTTGCAGCTAAAGACATCTCTAATCCAGGAATATTGGGAACAATCGGAATGCTTCTTGAAACTTCCAGAAAAGGCGCAATTATCAATGTTGATGAGATACAAAGACCTGAAAATATGGAATTTATAGACTGGTTAAAGATTTACCCCGGATATGGATTCACTTTGACTTCAGCCCCTGAAAATACAGACAAAATTTTAAATCTTTTTAAACAGCAAAAAATTGAAGCCAGAGTTATAGGAAAAGTTACAAATGACAATATAATGAGCTTAGTTGATAAAAATCAAAAAAAGACTTTATTCGATTTTAAAACAGATATAATTACGGGCATAAAATAAGTAACTTTTTTAAATTAGTTTTTTTATCTCTTTTCATGAGATGTAACGATTGTGAAGACTCATTTTGTATGGATGGCATCAACTGCTATGATAAAGAAATAAGAGACTATGCCGAAAAAGAAATAAGAAAAGAAGAAAATCTCAATTTTTACATAACTTCAACTGAACTTGAAGTCGATGCATATATGAAATTACCTCGAGTACTGGAATTAATTGAATTTTCTAAAAGAATGAACTACAAAAAACTTGGCATAGCTTCATGCGTAGGATTAAAAAATGAATCTCAGGTTCTTACGGATTTACTCGAAGAAAAAGGATTTGAAGTTTCTCTTGCTATATGTAAAACATGTGGTATTGGCAAGGGCGAATTTGGAGTTACTAAAACTTTATCTGGAGAGCTAAGTGAATCTTCTTGCAATCCTGTGGGCCAAGCTAAATTATTGGAAAAAGAAGAGACTGAATTTAATATAGTCATGGGGCTTTGCGTAGGTCACGATTCATTGTTTATCAAATATTCAAAAGCACCAACCACAGTTCTTATTGTAAAGGATAGGGTCTTAGCACATAATCCTGTGGGCGCAATTTATTCAAACTATTGGATTAAAAAGATAAAGAACTACAAACTGGAATAATTATTTATGATTTACTACAGGATGTGCTTTCACTAGAAAATCTTTCTAATTGACCTTTAATAAAATTGTCAACAACATCCTGAACTTTTTCTCTTTTTGTAAAAAACATGTCAAATCCTTGACATTTAAGAACTTCCATTGCTCGAGGTCCAAGATTGGAACAAATTACAATTCCAACATTTTCTTTAAGAAGTAAGTCTACAGGGCTTTCAGATCCTCCAAAATGATCGCTAGTATTATCAATTATTTTTACATTTCCAATTCTGTTTTCGATTATCTCAATAACCGTGTAAGTTGGGGCCATACCAAAATGATTAAACACTATATCTGAAAGACCACCTTTCGAATCAGTCGGTATTGCAATTTTCATATACTTTACCTTTTAAGCCAAAATTATCCTTAATTAATTCTAAAGCTCATTCATATTATTTCTTTTGCAGATGTGGATTTTACTATTAATATTTTTGACATTAGTTCCATTACATTTTGGGCATCTCACTGTATTTTCTTCAGAATTAATATTAATTTCCCATAAATGATTACAATTTAGACATTTATATTCATCTTTTCCCATTTCATAGTCTCCACCAAAAATCTCTATCGCTTTAGAATTAACTAAAGCGTCAGAAACTTTATTCCTTGCTTCTTTAAGAATTCTATGAAATGTTGGTTGAGATACGCCCATTTTTTCAGAAGCTTCCGTCTGCTCTATTCCAATTAAATCTTTGAGTCTAATAGCCTCAAGCTCTTCAAATGTAAGTCGAATAATGTCAAGTTGTTCAAGGGGTACACCCCTTGGCTTAAAATAACGTGCATTTGTGTCCACATAAATGCATCTTTTTTTTCTCGCTCTTGGCATAGTATGTAAATATTTTTTTCAATTAAAAAACTTATCCCTTATTCATAATAAATTTAAATATATGAATATAAACATAATATCATGAATAAAAAGTTTATTTTTGTTTTAATTGGACCAATATTTTTAATTGTCTTAGGGACGATAGGTTTTCATTATTTTGAAGGTCTGTCTTTTGTAGATTCCCTTTATTTAACAGGTTCTACAATTACAACAGTTGGTTATGGTGATATTCATCCTCAGTCTAGTTTAGGCAAGATATTCAGTCTCTTTATCATGTTTGGTGGAATAGGAATAGTATTGTACACATTAACTTTCATTGTAAATTTTATCGTAGAAGGAGAATTAAAAAATATTTATGGGGGGCGAAAAATGGGATCATCATTGAAAAAAATGAAAAATCATTATATTATTTGCGGATATGGAAATGTCGGCGAAAGAATTGCTAAAAGATTAAAAGAATCTAAAAAATTTGACATAGTAGTCATCGAAAAAAATAAGGAAACTTGTGATAAAATAAAAATTGCCAACATACCTTATATCGGCGGTGATGCAACAGACGAAAAGGTGCTAATTGGAGCGGGAATTACTAATGCTAAAGGGCTTGTAACGACTGTTTTAGATGATGCTGAAAATGTATATATTGTTATAACTGCAAGATCTTTGAATCCTAATTTACATATTGTTGCCAGGGGATCTTCAGATAAAGTACGAGAAAAACTATATCGAATTGGGGCAAATAGAGTAATAATGCCAGATGACATCGGTGCACGTATAATGGCAGAATCTCTAACAAGACCGTTTATAATTGACTTTATGGATTCAATGACCGAAGAAGGGGACATTAGTACGGAGTTTATCAGCGTTAAAATAGAGAAAGATTCAAAAGTTAAAGATCTTACTATAAAGGAAACAAAACTGGGTGAAACTTTCGGAGCATTTATACTATATGTAAAAAGGGGAGATAAATATCTAAACTCACCTAGGGCAGATACAAAGATTGAAGAAGGGGATGTTTTAACTATGCGTATATCCAAAGATTATGAAAAAGAAATATTTGAATATCTTGGAACTAAGATCTAAAAATCTATTTTATTTCCAATTCATATATTACTGGTTTAAATACTAAATATTTATTTAGAAATCTAACATTTAAAATTTTTAATCCAAGATTATTAAATAAAATTCTCCATTCTGAATCTTTTCTGTTCGAATTGATTCCATTTAATTCAAGATTGATTAAACCATCTACAAATTTAGTTATTAATTTATCAATTCTATTAGTATATATATCTTCTAAAATTATTATTCTATTCTTAGTTACCCTCATTACTTCCTTAATTAATTCTTTTTGATGATTAGTATGATGCAAGACTGTTAATATCATACTAAGCTCAAAGGTATTGTCAGCAAAAGGCATTTTTTTACCATCATATACCACAGGCGTAATCCCTTCTACAATACTAGTATTTTTAATATCTAGGGCCACAACATTGAAATCCCTTTCTTCAAGAATCTCTAATACATTACAACTACCACAACCAACATCTAAAATTATTTCTTCTTTCTTAAGAAATTCTTCAAGAGAAAGGTATAGTATTTCTGCTCTTTTTCTTGCAAACTTGTATATGATTTTTTTTAGGAATTGATTTTTGTTATAATATTTCATTGCCTCTCAATGATTCTTTATCATTTCTTATTTTTAAATATTAGTGTCTCAAAAAATGAATCTTTTGCTAACCCAAAAAATAAAAAATAAATTAAATAATTTTTTTAAAGAATTCCGTCTTTGCTCCACCAAATTGGTTTGGCCAAAATACACCTTCATTCTGGCCTATTCCAAATATATCGTATGAAACGTCGCATCCTGGGAAATCCTTCTTCCCTTTATATTCTACAACTTCCCCTAACTTCAATTCTTTAGTGATTGTCTTAAATTCTGACACGCAATTAGTTTCTGTCCAGGATATTGAACTGCCTTCTTTGATAATAAGGTATTTCATTCCAACTTCAAATTCCATTGAAATCGACATTAGATTATTTTTTCTGTTCTTTTTTATTTTGTAGGAATTCCATCATTTCTTCAGGGAACGGAAAGACTATTGTAGAGTTTTTCTCAGAAGCTATTTCCGCTAAAGTTTGATACAATCTTAACTTTAATGCGGCTGGTGATTTGTCTATTATGTCTCCCGCATTTGCCAATCTTTGTGCAGCCTGTTCTTCCGCTTCTGCGAGAATTATTCTTGCCCTTCTATCTCTTTCAGCTTCTGCTTGGTGTGCCATCGCCCTTTTCATATTGTCTGGAAGTTCTATATCTTTTATTTTTACATCAGTTACCTTTATTCCCCAGGGATCTGTTTCAATATCAACAATTGTTCTTATTTTTTCACCAATTTCTTCTCTCTTGGCAAGGATTGTATCTAAATCTGATTTTCCTGCCATATCTCTTAGGGCAGATTGTGAAAGCTGAGAAATGGCAAATTTGTACTGTTCGACTTCTAGTATGGCTTTGTCGGCATTTGTTACTTTAAAGAATACTACTCCATTTACCTTCATTGGAACATTGTCCTTAGATATTACTTCTTGAGCGGGGATATCAACTGTAACTACCCTTAGATCCACTTTCTCTATTCTATCTACTATTGGAATTATCCATTTTAACCCAGGTTGAAGGATTCCAACAAATTTCCCTAATCTAAATTTCACAGCCCTTTCGTACTGTTTTATCACGCGTATACCTGCTAAAATATATAGCAATATAGCAGCTACTGGAGCTAATAATATTGGATTAATCATCATAATTAATTAGACTTTCAAATATATAATTTTAACTGAAATAATTTATATATATTTTTAAATAAAAAAGATATTTATAAAAAATAAACTTATTCTAAGGAACAACAGTAACTCTGCAATGGGCGTATCTTGCCACATCTTCTGCAACATGCCCAATAAGTAATCTCCTTAATCCTGTCAGCCCGGTTTTACCGACAACTATGACATCTGCTTTATCATCTTCAGCTTCTTGGACTATAGTATCTACAACTTTCCCCATTTTCATAACTGTCTTTGGTTTAATTCCTTTGCCTTCAGCGTATTTTGCCATCTCTTTCAGTACGTTGCTTCCCCTCTTACACAGTGGTTCATCCATCCTACAGGCAAGCTGTTCTTCAAAGAATGGAGAGTATCTTTTTATATCTTCTGTACCTTTTATTTTGTCTTCCCATTCGGGTAAGTAATGATCCATAGCTTCATATGTTAGGCCTAATTGTTCTACGTCTACTACATAGAGTAGTGTGACCTGTGCTCCAAACTTGTTTGCTATCCAACTTGCATACTCTAAAGCTTTTTCCGCAGCTTTAGACCCATCTACGGGAACTAATATTTTATTTATTTCAGACATAATATCGCCATTTATTTATTGTTTTTCTTCTATATAAATATTTCGATTATTTTAAAATTTCTAATAATCTTTTCCAAAATCAATATACAAATTATTAAATTATGTATGATATTATTGTCATATATCAAGAACAAATTGTGAATAGAAATCTCCATTTATTTTTTCTAACTTAAACAAAGAATATGTGATAGCTTTTACGTCCATTTCTAAATTTTTCCCAATGAAATGGTCCCCAAAGACCCTTGCATTAAGTGATTTCCCTTCCTTGGAAATTTCAACTTCAAAAGATGAAAAAAGAATTCCCTCACTATCTCTTATTATTAGTAGCTCAGTAAGCCAATTAATTAATAAGGATGGTAGATCGTTCCCTGTGACAATGAGTTTTTTTTCTATTATTTTTTTCATTAAATTAGGATTTATCATTAAGCTCGTAACTGCAATGGCGGCATTTTCAAATAATTCATCAATGTCTTTACCCCAAACTCTAACGCCAATATCTGCCGTAACTTCAAAGAAATCAAATTTATAGCCATTCATCATATAACTTATAAGAATAAAGCTTTTAAAATATCCTATTAACTATTTATTATATGAGAAAACTCTATGCCATAGTATTTATAAGTTTTTTAACATTTGGCGTTTTTTCACTCAATGGCATAACTGCGCCAAATGAGAAAATGAAAATCTATTTTGAGAAAGAACCTTCATTTTATGCAGGAGATAGTGGGGAATTTACTCTAGTTTTTGACAACACAAGTAACAGCATTCTAAAAAACGTAAATATTTATGTAAAAGATGAATATTTTGAATTTGTTAAAAATAAATTTATTTATTGTGAAATACAACCAGGCGAAAAGAAAGTTGAAAAAATTCAGTATACTGTAAGAGCAATAGACCCTGGAACATACCCCTTAAAAGTAACAACACAATACTCCTATCAAGTTTTCTGTTCTGGATTACAGTGTGACTATACCTCTGAAGGATTCTTACAAGAAGTTCCATTTAAAGTTGATGGAGTAAGGACTCCAATTATTGATTTAAAAGTAAGAAGTTTTGAGATAAAGGAAACGCCTTATACTTTACCAATCTTCATTGTTAATAGGGGGGCAGCGGTGAAGAGTTCCTCTATGATATTAGAATATGATAAATCAAAATTTAGTTTTGAGTATACTGAGGATGTTGGGGCAATTACATCCTTAACAAAAAAAGACGTTATAGTAACTAAAATACCAGAAGTTCCAGGAGATTATTCAATCTATCTAAATTTAGAAATAAAAGATATAAATAATAAATCAGCATATCTTAAGTTTCCAATAAAATTAGCAGTGAAGAATGTAGAAGTTGTCGAATTGGATAATACTCCAAATGAAATAATAACTGAAACTAATACTACGGAAGTTATGACTGAACAAACAACTTCAACTCAAAAATCCCAAAAGTCTTTTTATATGATGGTGCAGGAAACTGTATTAGTCTTGGCTTTATTTGGTTTGATAGCAACTTTTTCCTTGATGTTATTATCAAGAAGATAGGACTTCTCCTATTTCCCTTATTTCTAATAAGTTAGTCCTTTGTTTTTTTGTATTACTAACACCAGCAGTAAAAATAAAAAGGTCATTATCTTTTAATCCTTCATTTTTCAAATATTTGGCAGCATGAAAAACGGCTTCTGAAATTCCACCCTTTTCCCTGTCTATGTAAACTTCATTTATCCCCCATACTACTGAAAGCTTTCTAGCAGTAGCTGCATTGTTTGTCATACCGTAAGTTGGAACTGATAGTTTATGTCGAGACACCATACATGCAGTATAGCCAGATCTTGTTGAAGTAACGATTGCCTTGACATCTGATAATAATACGGCTTTAGCGACAAGGGAAGATATTACATCTGCAACCCTTTTAGAAGGGCCATATTCTGATCTCGGTTTAAGTTCCTTTTCAGTTTCAATTGCTACCTTAACCATCATTTCTACACTTTCTATAGGATATTTCCCAATAGCAGTTTCACCTGATAACATAACTGCGTCCGCTCCACTATAAATTGCACTTGCTATGTCCTCTACTTCAGCTCTCGTCGGCCTTGGATTTTCTATCATTGAGTTTAGCATCTGGGTTGCAACAATCACCGGTCTGCCTTTTATATTGCATTTCTCGATTATAGATCTTTGTACGCTTGGAATTTTAGAAAGATCAATTTCAACCCCTAAATCCCCTCTTGCAACCATTATGCCTTCTGAATATTCAATTAACTCATCTATATTCTTGATTCCAAAGCTAGACTCTATTTTAGAGATTATCCACTGTTCACCATCATTTTCTTTTATTATCTCTCTTGCCTTGATTATGTCCTCTTTAGTCGATGCAAATGATAACGCTATGAAATCAACTTCATTTTTAACCCCAAATTTGATGTCAACTAATTCATTTTGAGTAACAGCAGAAGGGCAATATTCATCTCCTGGAATATTTATACTTACTTTTTGTCTTAGATTGCCTTCATTTAAAGCTTTAAGATGAATATCTTTTTCTTCAATCCCAACAACTGAAAAAATCAAAGTACCATCATCAACTAGAACTTTATCGTTAGGTTTTAAGAATTTAGATATATCGTTCTGTAATGGAATTATGTCCTTTCCATGATTAATAGAAAAGATATATTCTTGTCCAGTGTTGATGTGAATTGTGTTATTAAATTCCCCCACCCTTATATCTGGACCTTTGGTATCTAATAAGATCCCAATTTTTTTGTTAGTATCTTCAGATACCTCTTTTAATGTCTTGATTACTTTTAGATGTTCAGAGTGGGTACCGTGAGAGAAGTTTAATCTTGCTACATCCATTCCTGAAGCAATAAGATTGTTTATCATCTCATAGTTTGAAACGCTGGGGCCTATTGTGCATACAATCTTCGTTTTCTTCAAATTCAGAATTCCTCCCAAGCAATGTCGAATTCGATTTCTAGATTCATTATTTTATCAATAACTGACTTCAGTGTCATATCCTTTGATTCGTCAGAAATATTCATTAAAAATCCTAAATTTCCTTTATTAATAAGAATTGGAGTTATTTTATCGATACTAATCTTTTTACCAAGAATATCTTTTTCAGGAAAACTATCGGGATCAATTTTAATTTTTGTTATCAATATTGAACCTTTGTCCTCTGTTATGCCTTTGATTTTTTCTTTTAATCTTTTTTCTATTTCGGATATTGATATATTCCTATGTTGCCTACAATAGTGAACTGAATGGATTGTATATATATTTTTTTCACCAGTATATTCTAAAAAACCAATACTACTATCACCAATATCACTGCCCTTGTGTCCTGGAAAACTACAATTCTTTGCTTCAAGTGGATCGATAGAGAATACTTTCATTACTCCAAGAATATCTTTTGCCCTATCGGCCATTAAATGTTCCATTTGTTACACCTTAAAAATAATTATTAAATTAGTATAAAAGTTTCACTGTATTTGATTGACGTATGGATTATCGTTACATTTATAAGGGATTTCAAAATATATGGCTTGGATTTAATAAATAAGCGGGGGTTGCCGAGCCTGGTCAAAGGTGCAGGGCTTAGGACCCTGTGATGTAGGTCTTCCTGGGTTCAAATCCCAGCTCCCGCACTTCTTTATAAAACAAATGCGTATTGATATTAGGCCATTTTTACCATATTTTAATTAATAGGATAGATTTTCTAAAATAAAGTCTAATTATAATCTATTTGGCCTTAAAATTAGGGCCAAATTCCATAATAAGGATATTTTTAATATAATTATTATTTGAAATACAACTATGCCGAGATAAGGATAATCAAAGGCTCAAAAATATTTTAGCCATGTTTTCAACGGATACTAATTTTAGGGCCAAACTCCTAATAATCACTAAGGCCTCGGGTAAGGTGGCCTGATATGTTACTGTTCTCTTATTGGGAGAAGAGTGGAACTGTTAAGCATGAAGATATAATTCATGATATCTACTATGATGACACAGACATCCAAGAATATCTAGAGTACACAAGTAATTATCCAGTTTCTCATACTTGTTTAGACTATCCCATGATAACTAATGAAGATAGAGAAAAAAAATTTCTTGAAGATCTTAGGGCGTGTGCAAAGGATAAGCGTTTTCAATATCTTGACCTAAACAATGCCGTACTTGTATATGAGAATCTAGATGCCCTAAATTTAGGGCCAAAAACACCGATGGAAAGATTATTCTTTCTTAAGGGATTTCACTTGGCCATGCTAGAAAGTTTTGATATAGCTTCAAACGGGCAGCAGCCAACTTCTATCGAACTAGTCACTTTAGATTGGGAGATAAATCAGCTTGCAAGAGTAAGTATTATCCTCTTAGAACTAATCTACGAAAAAATATTCACGCCGGTACTAAAGATTGTACACAAAGATGGAGATGGGTGGCATCATGTCCATAGGACAATTTCAAAAGATAAGGCCGTTGATTTTTTGTTCAGGAATTCTCCAATAATTTATAGAAATCAGAAAGTACCAAAAACTATCCTGACCCTATCACTTAGGTTAAACTATCCTCTAATTGATGAACTGGCCCAAAAAATATATCTTAAGGAAGTTGTATTCTTGAAGGATGCACCTAGCTTTTATGGAGATGATCTAAAAGTTTATGGACCTTATAAACAAGGAGATATTGGAAAGATACCAAAAAGAACCTACGAGATTCTTATCGAAAATGCAGTCGTAAAAGATGCAGTTTCCGGTCCAAAGACACTAATGGATTGGGCTTTGACCTATTATGATGCAGGATTAAACATTTTGCCTCTAGTGCCCCGTGATAAATTCCCAATTATCAAATGGGAAAGGTATGAGAAAGAGAGGGCAAGAAGGGAGGATGTCATTTCTTGGTGGACAAAACAACCTGAAGCAAATATTGGGATTATAACTGGAGAAATAAATGATTTAGTAGTAGTCGATGTGGACGGAGAGCAGGGTAAAAGATCATTAGAAATACTGTACAACAAGGAAATGCCATTAACAGCAGTAACAAAGTCAACAAGAGGAAAACACTACTATTTTAAAAACACAGACAGATGGGGCAGTCATATTGGGATATATCCTGATATCGACATAAGAGGCGAAGGGGGCCTTATAGTAGCACCCCCAAGCATACACCCTAGCGGAAAAGAGTATAGGTGGATTAATCACATACTTGAAACAGAAATAGCTGAGATGCCTAATGAGCTAGTTGAAGCCTTCAAGGAGAAGCTTAGAAGTAAGCCAAATATATTCGAAGGCAAGATAAAGCAGGGTGAGAGAAACAAGGCTTTAACATCAATATCTGGAAGTTTAAGAAACATCGGCCTTGATCCAGAGCATGTCAGAGCTACACTCCTAGCAATAAACCAAGTTAGAATGCAAGAGCCTTTGCCAGAAAAAGAGGTATCGAAAATAACTACAGATTTTCAAAAGAGTTTTTTCACTTTGAGTGATATGGGAAATGCAGAGCGCATGGTGAAATATTATGGCGAAACTATAAGGTATTGCAGCCCTCTTGGACGATGGTACATATGGAACGGGGAGAGATGGGAAGAAGACTCCATAAAAAAGATTAAGCTCATAGCTATGGAAGTTGCAAGATTTATTTTTTCTGAGGCTTCTATGGAGCCGTACCTAGAAAATCAGAGAAAGTTATCCAACTGGGCGTTGACATCTCAGATGGAGCCAAGATTAAATGCAATGGTAAACGCTACAATGGCTATGGTGCCTATAACTCCAGATGATCTTGATAAAGATCTGTTTCTTCTAAATGTTCGAAATGGAACAATCAATCTAAAGACAATGGAGTTTGATGAAACACATTCTAAAGATAGCTATATCACAAAAATTGTCGATGTAGTCTATGATTCTGAGGCAAAATGTCCTTTGTGGGAGAATTTCCTTCATGAAATTTTTGAAGGAGATATGGAACTAATTTCTTACATCCAGGAGCTAGTTGGATACAGCCTCACAGGAGATACAAGTGAGCAAATACTTATCTTTCTTTATGGTGGGGGCCAAAACGGGAAATCTACCTTTATGAATGTTCTAAAAGGCTTACTTGATGATTATGCAAAGCAGACTGACTTTTCAACTTTTACAGTTAGAAAGAACGATTCTGGTCCTAGAAATGACCTTGCAAGGCTCAAAGGATCTAGGCTTGTGAGCACGATAGAAATTGAGGAGGGAAAGCAGCTTGCAGAAAGCCTTGTTAAACAGGTAACTGGTGAGGATACGATTAAGGCCAGATTCTTGTATTCCGAAGATTTTGAGTTTCTGCCAAACTTCAAGGTCTGGCTAGTTGCCAATAATAAGCCGATAATCAAGGGTGGTGACTATGCGATATGGAGGAGGATTAGACTCATACCGTTTAATGTTAAAATTCCTGAAGAAAAGAAGGACAAGGAACTTGGTAAAAAACTAAAGGCGGAGCTCCCAGGC
Organism: Methanofastidiosum sp.; assembly: GCA_013178285.1. Classification (NCBI taxonomy): domain Archaea; kingdom Methanobacteriati; phylum Methanobacteriota; class Candidatus Methanofastidiosia; order Candidatus Methanofastidiosales; family Candidatus Methanofastidiosaceae; genus Candidatus Methanofastidiosum; species Methanofastidiosum sp. Next base: position 14,769 of record JABLXD010000013.1, on the reverse strand, counting down.
ATTTTGAACTGGGCACTTGAAGGATGCAGAAGATGGCAATCTGAAGGACTAAAAACTCCAAAGTCAGTAGAACTTGCAACAAAAGAATATGAGGAAGAGATGGATCCAATAAAGGAGTTTTTGGAAGATATTTGCACAACAGAAACTCTAGGAAAAACAAAGACTGGAGAGCTTTACCAGATCTATGAAGAGTATTGCGGCTTTGTAAAAATAAATCCAATTCCAAACAGAGTATTTGGAAGAAGACTTGCCCAGATAGGAATCAAAAGATCAAGAGATCACAACGGCAGATACTATGATGGAATTGAAATTGATAATGATAAACTTGAAAGGATGAGGGATAGCTTTAGGCCAAATTTATATTAATCAAATAAAGTGACATATGTGACATCAATGACACTATTTTCAGGAAACTTTTATTATTCGCCCTATTATAGGGGCTTTTATTGTTTTTAATATTTGGATGACACGTTTGACACGGAATATGATGAACGTATTTTTGATATTGATTTTCCTATTGTATTAAAAATCATTATTTTCAAATATATTAAGATATAGAATAAACTAAATATATTGAGATATTTAAAATATACTGAAAAAATCATTCAAAATCTTGTGTACGCCTAGAATAATGAGTTATGGAGTCTAAGACCTCTTTGATTTCTTTTTTATTTTTGGATAAATTCATTAATTTCACACAACAATCAGTCAGTATTATTTTTATCTCAGGATTATTGCCCAAATGCTCTTTAGCAATCATTTTTAGTTCATCAATGTATATTTCATGTCCCTTTTCTACCGACATAATAAGAGAATCACAATATTTTTTGATTATAATTGGTAATATGTCGTTAATATCTACTTTTATTCCTCTAAACAAGTATGAAGGACCGTGAGGTGCTTTATAGAAATAAAAAAATCCTAAGTTCATGTTATTTTTTAAACATTCTATATGGATAATCCTTAAACTATCTATTATTTTTTCTACTAAATCTATTCTCAAATCGCCTTTTTTATTCGTAATAACACTGCGAAGTAATTCTGTTAAATTAGATTTAGCCATTATAATTATTTCCATTTTGTTATCATCTGAGGATCTAATGGACAAGTTTTCATAATGTTTCAATAAATCTATAAATATATCATAAATTTCTTTTTGTCTAAAAAGAGCTTCACTTTGGGGCATTTTATCAATATTTTTTAATAAATTAATCATATATTTTCTTAGAAAAACATCGTATCGATTAATAAGATATAATCCTTCTTTTATTATTTTAAAACCTGCATCTTTGAAATTATCGGTAAATGAAAAAATTAGAGTGGTATATTTTTCCGTTAGTTTTATTTTCAAGATTTGTTGAAAACACGAGTTTATTTCTCCTAGGTAAACCATAATCATATGGTCATTATTATTTTTCTTTACTTCTGCCCAAATTAAACGATCAATTTTGATAAAATAAGTATCAAAGTCATTCATTTTTTGAAATCTATCGATACTATCTGAATCATCACATATCTCAATTTTGTCTATGGATTCTATTATATCTCTATATTTAGCATATAGACATTCTATTGATTTTTCAAATGCTTTTAAATCATTATTATCTACAGCTTTAAGTATGATTTCTTCAAGTTCATTGAATATATCGTTTTTAATTATCTCGTTGGTATATTTTGTAGGAATTTTATTAGAAACCCAGTTTACCACATCTGTAATTCTAAAGTTATTTGTCATAAAAAATAAATATGAAACTACATAAACTAAAGACCACAGTAGTGCTAGGAAGGATATATAATAAGTAAATTTACTATTTGATAGGTCGGTCATTGAAAAAATCGTTATTCCTAAGATAGAAATACAATATGTTAATAAAAGACCAACAATGTAACTTCGTCTAATGTATGATTTTATTATTAGTGGGGTTATATATTTCGAGATGTTTTGCACTAGAAGGATAGTCAAGGATATTGAAATTGCAAAAATAGTTGCTAATATCTGGACTATTGTATTTAGAATTTCTTTGTTAGTATTAATATTTAAAAGTAGATTTAGAAAAAAAACTGGTAAAATCATTATTAAAATTGAACCTATAAACAATATTCCATACTCTAACTTATCTCTAAATAAGTAATCAATAAATCTCTTAAAAAAAGAAATATCTTCTTTATTATTAGTATTATTTGAAGTAGACATAAATATCTTAAAAAATCTTATTATATAATTTTTATGGGCATAAACTTAATTTATCATTTTTCTCTTATAAATAAGGCAATTAATTTCTGAGATTATGATAATAGTTTGTAATAATCTGTTATAGGCCTAAATATCTTCTAAAATTATAGAATAGCCACACAGGTATACCTATTCCTAAACAAAGATAAGAATATGGTCTAAAAAAATCTGCTACTCCATATTGGCCCAATCCAATGGCGGCTCCAGATAGAATAACTAATAGAAATCCTACCCCTATTATTAATCCTAATATACTATTCGGTGTCCAATTAATTCTTAATGGCATTATATTATTATGCCCTTTTCCCTATATATAAGAATATGGAAAAAAATAGGGAAAATAGGGAAAAGATAGTGTAAACATGGAAAATAATAAGTGTAAAGGTACGATATAAAGTATTTATTGCTACTCTTTCTTCTTATAGGCCTTTAATGTTGTCTTAAACATCCTGCCATGTGTTGGATATCTAAGATGCAATAATTCATGGATAATAATTTCTCTCCTAATATCTTTAGGCTTTGATAAAAGTGATAAATCAAAAGTGAGCCTTCCATTAATCGAGCAACTTGCAAGTTTTCTTGTCATAGTCCTAAACTGAATGGACTTAGGCGTGACTTCAAGTTCTTTTGCAATCTCTCCTACCTCTATCTTGAAATCCTCACGTGTTATCATTTGGTACACCTTTTAGAAGGTTCATAGTTTCCTTTGCAAGGCTATTTAGCTCCTTTGGATCTTCTATGCCTCCATGGATTAGCATCTGATATATCGCTTTTCTTATCTCCCTCTCATGTTGTTCGCTTTCCTTCCATGAAGGGTATTTTTCAAATGTATCTTTTAACTCCCAAGAGAGCTTTTCAGCATTATTTATTTTTTTATCCCTAAGTATCCAGTAAACAGAGAATATTTCAAGTGGCATCTTTAGTTTTTCCTTCTCTTCTTCTGCCTTTTCTATCTCTTCTGTAAGTCTCAATAACCCATCAAGAGTCTCTTTTGTTTCCGTTTGTCTTTCAAGATAGTGGGAGACTATCTCCTCTGCCTTCTGCCCAATAGAAAGAAGGTATGGAGAGCCTTGAACATTTTTTCCAATGAATAAATCAAGAGATTTGTAAGTGTTAAAAATCTTAATCTTATCTGGTCTCTTTTCCTTTTTTATCTTTTCAATAGTATCACTATTGATTTCATATATATCAAATCCGCCCCTTACATCGCTAGAAGAAGTGTTGGCTTGGACAAGCTCCATCGTTTTCCTAGAAATCTCTTTATCAATTGGCACATGAGGCTCGTACATCTCTCTAACAATCTCATAAATTCGTGTGAGCTCTATCATGTCCTGGATAAATGGCCTTAAAAATGAGTCTGGGGATAGTATTTCATATGATGTTTCAAGCTCCTTATACTCTTTGTAGAAGGATTCTCTTGCATTCTTATCAAGAAAATGATCTATTATTGCTTCAGTCTTTTTATCCCCTGACAAACCTTTCCCAATTAATAGATATTTTTCACTGAGCTCTTTGTGCAATTTAATAAAGTGGTCTTTTATCGTTTTTATGTCATGAACTGCTCCAGTAATGTCCGTCTCATCAAATGCTAGAGCTTTCTTTAGATTTGAGAAGATCCCAACGAAATCCAAAACAAATCCGGACCTTTTTTTCTTTCCATTTTTGTCCTCATAAGGCCTATTGACTCTCGCTATAGCCTGCAGCAAAACATGATCCCTCATCGGTTTATCTAGGTACATGCAGTAAAGGATAGGTGCATCAAAACCTGTCAAAAGCTTTTCAGTCACAATCAATATCTTTGGTAGCTTTTCAGATGATCTAAATGACTTTCTTATCTCTTTTTCCTCTGTTGTGCTGAGGTGGTATCTTGATAGCTCTTCACTATCGTTTTGCGCAGGGCTATAAACTACGCTAGAATATTCTTTTGGGAGATATTTATCTAAGGCAGATTTGTATAAGGCGCATGCTTCTCTATCAACTCCAACAAGAAATGCCTTGTACCCCATAGGCTCTATGTAGTCTTTGTAGTGCATGGCAACATACTTTGCAATTTCATCTATTCTTTGAGGAGATTTCATCATTGTTTTTAGAGTGACGGCCCTCTCCAAGATCTTATTAAGCTGATCTATATCGCTTAACCCTTCAGCCTCCTTTAGATCAAGAAACTCTTTTTCAAGAACTTCCCTATCTACGAGGAGTTTATTTGGGGCCAAAGTATAGTTTAATGGCACAGTCGTGCCATCATCTATTGATTCTGCTATGCCGTATTTATCGAGGTAACCTTTTGGTAGATCATCTTTTCCAAATGTAATAAATGTACTTGACCCGTGAGACGTTCTATCAATTGGAGTTCCAGTAAATCCAAGATAAGTTGCATTGGGAAGGGCTCCCATCAGATAGTTTCCAAGCTTTCCGCCTGTAGTCCTGTGTGCTTCATCCACCAAAACAAAGATATTGCCTCGTTTGTTTATGTTTTCTGGCATACCCTCAAATTTGTGGATCATCGAAACTATTAGACCTCTTCTGTCTTCAGATAATAAGCGCCTTAAATGATCCTTGCTTTCTGCAACTTCCAAGTAATCTATACCTATAGATGAGAGATTTCCAAAAAGTTGTGATTCAAGCTCATTTCTATCTACAAGCATTAAAACAGTTGGATTTTGAAGCCCTTGATTTTCTAACAGTGCTTTAGCAGTTAGGATCATTGTGTATGTTTTACCTGATCCCTGAGTGTGCCAGATGAGACCACGCTTTTTATTTGGGTCAGAGACTCTTTCAACTAGCTTTGAAACTGCCCTCATCTGGTGTGGCCTCATGACAACTTTCTTTAGCTCGTCATCAGATCTTGAAAATAAAATGAAGTCAGAAATTACTTTGGAAATATGGGCCCTATCAATAAATGCCTTAACAATCTCTTCAAAGTTTCCTTTCTTTTCGTCTTTCCAGTTAAGAAGACCTTTTTCAGAGATATTCCATGTAGGGCTGTAAAAATACCTGATAAGATGAGTAAGTGAATATATTTGGAGGATTGCCATAAGTTCTGGCCCTTCTCTGTGGTATCTTTTAATCTGCTTAAACGCTTTAGTAATTCCTTCCTTAACATAAGGGCCTTTTGCCTCGATAATCACGACTGGAAAGCCGTTTATGAAAAGGATGATGTCGGGCCTTATTCTATACTTGCCATTTGTATATTCATACTCTTCTGTGATGTGAAACTTATTGTTATTGATATCTTTAGTATCTATAAACTTGATATTTTTCTCACGTTTTTCTTCCTGAACAAATACAGTCTTTAGTCCTTTCAAATGTTCCCAGGCGTTTAGATTTCCTTCAATTGTTGGCTGAAGCTGCTCTAGCTTTCTTATTAGCTCCCTAGCATTTTCTCTTGTGATAGAATCGGGATTAAGTTTGATAAGCTGATCAATAAAAATATCTCTTAAGATCATACCAGACTTACCATTTCTAAGGGCTTCTGCTTCTTCTGGAGCTAAGTATTCCCATCCAGACTCTACTGCATATTTTATGAATGGCCTCTGAACAGATGGCCTTTCAGCCCCAGTTGTCAGGCTACCTCCCCCCCTACTCTAATCTTTCCAGTCATCAGATCATTTAACATAGACTGGAACAGCTTTTCTAAGGCTTTGGCCTTATTTTCTTCTGCTTTTATTTTACGATCAATTTCTGAAAGGATATCAGCTATTTGTTTCTGGATTGGAAGAGGTGGAAGTGGAATAATGAAATTACTTAATCTAGAACGTGACAGATTTGGTATTGTAGTTTTATTACCCTCCTCAGAGTATAATCCTCTCATTAACATCCCAAATTGCATCCAATACATATAAAATTCTGATTTTATTTTCAGGCCATTTTTTACCCTTAATCGGTGTAAATGATTTTGATGGCAACACTCAGATATTTGTTCGTTCCACATTGCTGTTCTACCAATGTCCCCTCCTTCACAAATGAGCAAATCTTTAGATTTTAAAATAAGAGATTGTAGCTGTTTTTCAGAAAAATACATACTATCCAAGATAGACAAATCAATTTTGCCCCAGAAAACATTTGAAGTTCTTAAAAAAGGCCTTAAGTATTTGCCTGGACTTGACTCGCGACAAAGTGTAATGCCTTGTTGTATTTCAAATATATCCCCAAGTCTAACAATCTCCCAATCATCAGGTATTAGCCCTACCTCACTTTCCTTTATTTTTACATTTTCTGCTTCACTTACCGATACTGGGCCATAAGTAAAAAGATGATTCATCAGAGATTTCTTGAGTTCTTTTGTAGAATTGATTACAGCTTCATTTTTCTCTATGCTTTCTTGAACTGTAGAAAGCACATTGGCTATTGCTATTTGTTCAGGGAGTGGAGGAAGTGGAATTGAAAGATGTTTTAATTTAGACCATGAAGTCCGTGGGTGATTAACTCCCGTCATGGTCTTTATGGCATATCTAATAAAAAAATCATGATGGATAAAATAAGCTAAGAATATATTATCGATAATATTAGTATTCGGCTTTAATACAACTATATCTGTTGAGCAGATGCCTTTCCTATCACATATAACTGACTTGTCTAAATATGGCCTTAATTTGCCATATAAAATATCTCCTTTATAAAAAATATTTTTAGTGCTTTTAACTTCAGAAGAGTTTCCCCAATTATTCATTTTTATTTGACTTGGAATAATATGTTCTAATCCAACATATATTCCATTTAATGAATATTTGGGGAGTATCGTTTCATTTCTTATAGATGCTATTTCTTCTAATCTCACAACTTCCCATTCTTTAGGTAAAGGTCCAATTTCAGTTTCTTTGAAATCTTGAGAAATTATTCTTTCCATCTATTCAAGCCCCAGCTTATCCAATACCTCTCTAAGTTTTTTATCAGCCTCTTGCCTTTCTTCCTCTGCTTCACTAACGAGGACATAAGCATCTTCTACGGATAAGGCCTCATTTCCGTTTGATTTTGAAACATATCTTGAAGGGCTTAGATTGTAGTCATTTTTTATTGCCTCTTCCTTAGTTATGATCTTACTAACTCCTTCCTCTTCAACCCAGTTATGGTATATATTTGAAAGAAAGGGAACATACGTAGTTTCATCAATAAAGTTTTTTGGTCTTCCTTTTGAGAACTTATCTGAAGCATTAATTAGTAAAATCTCATTTGGTCTTTTCTTTTTTCTATTCATTACAAGGATTATACCTGGGGCGCTTGTGTTATAGAATAAATTGTCTGGGAGAAGGAATACCGCTTCGACTAAGTCCCTATCAATAAACTCTTTTCTTATGTCTCGCTCTCTATTTCTTCCCTGATTTCCGCTACCTCTAGAAACTGCACCTGTATCAAGGACAACGGCCATTTTTCCTTTTTCGTTTAATGAGGAATACATGTGCTGTATCCATCCCCAGTCTGCGCTACTTGTTGGAGGAAATCCAAGGCTAAATCTTTCAAATGGATCGTTTTCATAGGTAGGTTGATCAAACTTCTGATTCCACATTGGATTTGCTGTTACTATGTCAAAGGTATCAAGAGACCCATCAGAAGTTGTAAAGGCAGGGTTGTGCATAGTATCTCCAAGAGATATGTCTGCTTCCATGTCATGAATAAAGACATTCATTTTTGCCATTGCAAATGTAGAAGGAAGTATCTCTTGCCCATAAAATCTTAAAGTTTTTGATTCATCATTTTTGGCCTTAAATTTAAGATAGCATTTGATTAGAAGTCCGCCTGATCCGCAACATGGGTCATATACCCTCACATCTGGCTCTGGGTCAAGTATATGGGCCATAAGGACCCCCACTTCTCGTGGCGTATAGAACTCTCCTGCACTCTGACCACTGCCCTCTGCAAATTTTCTCAAGAGATATTCGTATGCCCTTCCAAGGATATCTGGCTCAACATCTTTTAGGCCAAGCCGATGCCTTCCTAGCACATCTATTAGTGACTTAAGCTTGTCTTCACTTATGACACGCTGGCCTGCAGCAGTTTCATTGAAATCCTTTGAGTCTATAACACCTTGAAGTTTTGGATTCTCTCTTGCAATTGCCTTTACTGCAGTTGTAAGATTTTCACCGACGTCTGTTGTTAGCTTAGAAATATAATCCCATCTAGCTTCCTTTGGAAGATAAAATCTAACAAGCCCGTGATCTTCTTCAATTAATTTTAGGGCCAGTTCTTTATTGCCATAGCTTTCAACGAGCTTATTAACTTCATCATCAAAAACATCAGATAATCTCTTTAGAAAAATTATGGGTAGAATGAAATCTTTGAATTTTGGAGCATCTATTTCTCCTCTGATCTTACATGCTGCTTCCCAGAGCCAGTTTTCAAGTGTTTTTATGTCTAAGGCCAATGTATCACTCCATAAACTCAAAATCAGGTAGATTATTAATGTTTCTTTTTTATTAGTTTAATAAGTGCATCTAAAATATAGACTTTATCATATTTTTCATTGTAAACATCACTCTTGGCTAGATCAATTGTAACTCTGTTCAAGAAATCCTTAAAATCAATATTTTCTTCTGCCAGTTTATTGATTGCATCCCAATCCAAGTCTGTATTAAATCTTGGTTGAAAAAGTATTTCGCTATCGTCAGGTGATTCGATGTCTATTTTAATCACACCGATACCAAATGACATTGATAATCTTTTAAGTTCTGATAAAAAATCTGGGTCTTCATCAATTTCAGCTGCAACTAGATATCCATTGTTTGCCCAAGAAGAATTGGAAACTGTTTGAAAAAATGCTTCTCTTAAATTAGAGAAATTTAATTCTCTTTTCAGCTCAAAAGAATAAAATCTCACATAAGGTGTACCTATGGCTTTTGACAAGTCCACTACTTCTTTCTTCCATTCTCCTAAAGGCAGATAGACTCCAACTATATCAGGGTGTAGCCATTGTGCGTACTTTTGTTTAGTTGATTTCTCATGGTAGATAGTTTTGGTATAGATCCTATAATAAGTATGGACAAAATATGTAAGAAAAGGGTGCAATTCTCTTTCTGTAAAAGCGAGTTTTTTTTCAGTTTCTTTGATAAATCCTATTGGTTTATTATCTAATTCTTCTATTTCCTTTTGACTAAGGTTAGCTCTCAGATTAAACGTTTGAGGACTTGTGCCCATTTTAATAAATGGGGTATTTTCATCATTTTTCATACTTACATATATTTGAGCGCCCATAGTTCTCCATGGAGTCCTGCCTTTTGTTAGAACAAGAGAAGCGTATCCTTTTTCATCTCCTATCTTCCATATCTCTTCAGCAGTCAACGCTTTATTTTCTTCAAATAGTACTTTCTTAGCAAGTTCAAGAAAAGTCAATTTTTCCATTTGTCTCACCTAGAAAATTAATTGTATATATACAAATCGTATTTCACACTTATAAGAATATGGAAAAAAATAGGGAAAATAGGGAAAAATAATTCTTTTCCAGATAGTATTAAAAACACACACTATGAATGTAAAGGGATTGCTATGACACGAGTGGAAGAATCAGTGCCAGTTACAAAAGAGAACATAGACAATATTCTAAAATACCTTCCGCTCTTTGAAGACAATAGAAATAAATTCTTCATTGAGGCACCACAGGATAAACCCGGTGTTCTTGTGCTGCCTTTTTACCTCTTAACAGGCATTGGGCTAAAATTCTACGAGGATCTTTACAAAGAAGGATTTGTAACTAATTTCAGGTGGATGGACTGGATTGCAGAAGCAGGGGAATATTCTGCTAGTGATGAGAAGCTCTCTAGGGCAGATCTAAAGGATATCCGAAGACTCCTTACAATAATAGTAAGACAGGACAGATTCTGCGAGGGCCTGCTTGAAGAGACTATAGAAAGCGGCTTGGTGCTGAAGATCCTCAGGAGATTAAAGGAAATAAGAGATGAGATGGATTAGAACTTTATTGTTCAATTAAGAATAAATAGTATAATCACTGAAGGTAAGTATGGGCTGTTCTTATAATGTGATATGCAAAAAATGCGGTGCAGAATACAGGATATCTTCAGGAGGGGGATTTACTTTTCACAAGCTGCACTGCGATCGATGTGGGATGGAAAAAGATATATTCTTTATGGAACTTGGCGACCTTCACAATGGATACCTCAAGGGATTAAAAGTACCCTATTGTATGGCTACCGCTAAACATGACAAATTCGTGCAAGAAAACTATACAGGGGAAGTAATATATAAAGAGCAGTACCACAGAGAAATTGAAAAGTATGCGGGCAACTGCGAATGCGGCGGAAAGTATAAATTTAACGCTCCCACAAGGTGCCCAAAATGCGGGGCTGCCGAATCTGAGCCTGCTCTTGATGAGGGCATTATAATGTATGATTGAAAGTAAGTGCTCCAATAAAATCTGGCCCTAAAATTAATGCTTCTTGATTCCCTTTCACTCTTGTTCTTTTAGGCAATCTAAAATAATTTCTTTTATCTGAGCTTTTATATTTTGTATGTATTCTCCAAACTCCATATCTTTTTCAATATGTAAATCTACAGTTCTTGTGTATAAGATTATATTTTTCCCATATGGAGTAGTAATATCTCTCCTCAAAATAAGTTTCTTATCGATATCACTTTCTGTTTGCGGATAAATAAGACAAGCTGCTTTAGCGTTAGGGATTGCAAGACAATATGATATAATTTGGTAATAGTCAGCATTCTTATCCTCTCGTTTGTACTTTGTGTCGAGGATCAATGGATAGTTGTCCCTGCCTTTTCTTAGTACTAAGTCTGGCCTTGTCAATATTTTTCTTTCTTTGACAAGGCTGGAAAAACTTGCTTGGCTTGTTATAGAATAATCAGAAAATTCCTTTTTTACCACATCTTTTACAATCTCAGTGATGAAATCTTCATAAACTTTATTCATATTCACAATGAAATTAAATCCTCTAGACTCTCCCTTATGTATAGATCTAATGAACTTCTCTTCTAAAATCAATTTTGAAAACTGTATTATTGCAGAATAATAATCATTTAGTCTATTAAAACAGATACTATCACAGTCTAACGGAGAAACGTTAGTTAAATCTACTATATCCTTTAGAATAAATTCATATCGTATAAGTTCAGATTTTAAGGGCTGATTAAACCTAATTAACGGAGTCAATAAATTTAGACTTCTCAAAACAATCTGATTTTCTAAATTGTTAAATGTCAAATCATCATAAATACATGAAAAATTGGGCCTACTATCAATGTGATTTTTCATCTGGCCCTTAATAGAAAGTTTTCCTTTTAGATAGTTTAGATTTTCGTGTTTTTCAACATAACTTTTTAGAAGGCCTTTTTCTACTATCGCTTCTAATTCATTTAAAAAAAGTCTTCCGATAATATCAAAGAAATTTACCCCTTCTTTTATTTCGATAGATATCTCAGGATCCATTAGTAGTTCTTCTTCAGATTTTAAGAAGCTCAGCATGTAAAAAAGATTTGTTTTTACTTTTGTAGAAAAGTGGAGTCTGACGTTTTGAAGTTGGATTATGCCAGAATAAGAGGTATTCTTAATGCAAACTTTTTTTTCTTTATTAAAAAATAAATCATATGGCAATTTATTTTTATATTTGAAGAAATCGCTTTCTAAGTAGTCCCAGTCTCTAGACACATCAAAGTTTTCTATTTCTTTTTGCCTATACTCTTCAATTGTAACTATTTCGTCACTCATTTTTACCAGATTCTATAATCTCCTTCAAGAAACTCTTTAGATCTTCGCTAGAAGAAAACTCTTTTATTCCATCGACTTTATTGATCCAATTATTGGATTCTTCTCTGAGCAATAGATCGCTTATCTTCTCATAGTTTCCATAGCAGTACTCTTCTAGAAGTGGGAGTATTTCATTTTGCCATACTCTAATTATATCATTTGTTTCCTTAATTGTGAAAAAATAAGAATGCCCTATTTGTTTATCTCTGCCAACAGTTCTTTCTTCACATATTCTTTTGTTGATTATTTTTACACATGCTATAGAATCAGTAACTAAATCATAAACTCCATCCTCAAATTCATCTTTTTTTTCTTCCACATATTTTGTAACTAATTCAAAGTCAGGCATTAATTCCTTAAATCCAAATCTTCTCCTAAGGGCAACATCAATTAGAGCAATACTTCTATCCGCAGTATTCATCGTTCCAATTATGTATAGATTTGGTGGAACTCCAAATAGATCATTTGAATAAGGCAGTTTAACAACAAGGGTATTATCTGATCCAAGTCTTTTGTCACTTTCTAAAAGAGTTATTAATTCACCAAAAATTTTGGATATGTCTCCCCTATTTATTTCATCTATAATAAGAAGATATTTTTTCGCATTTTCAAAGTCTATTTCTTTGCCAGATTCAATTTTTGTTTGATAATCGCCAAATACTTCATTCCATGTAGAATTTATTTTTAGATCATATCCTATGGCGCTAGCCAAAGCTCTTTTACACATTTCTTTGAAAATACCTGCTTTCAGTTTGTATTGTATTTTTTCTGTTGGAACGCCCTCTTTTTCTGTATGGGCAGTTATTCCCTCCATAAACTCTTCATATGAGTATGAGGGATGAAATGTAATAAATTCAATCTGCCCATTTTTCATATATTCATCAAATTTTCCATTTACATTATCACTCACTGTTATCACCTCTTTCAATAAAATTAAGTGCATATTCTCTTGCAAAATAAGTTTTACCTGTACCGGGTGGACCATATAAAATAATTTGTTTTTTCTTTTCTAATAGTTCCCAAAAATTATTGGTCGGGCCTTCAAGCCCTATTGTATTAATCAGATGATTTAGAAATGAACCTATCTTATAGCTACTCCATGAACTAAAAAATTCTATACTTTTTATTTTATTTACTAATCTATGATTTGAATTTATTGGATGATTTGGATCAAATTCAAAATCAAAAAATTCACAGGCTTTTTTAACTCTTTTAGGTGACATTGTGGTAGTTATCTTTTCAGAGTTGTACATAAAAATAATTTTAGATTTTACTATTGAAGATAGGATTTCAAGTTCATCGATAGCGATAAAATTGTCTTGTTTTGAGTAATCCAATATTTTTACTAGTGAATCCCTAACTTTATTGAATTCTAATTTCGCCTGATTATAGTCAACATTTAATTTTTTGCCAACCATATACATTTGCTTTGGAAATAGTTTGTCATTAGTATAGATATAAAATTTTGAAGCTATATTACCTTTGATACTGACACCAGGAAGTTCTTTGAATTCAAGTAAATATGAAAATGTATCCTTATTTTTATTTCCGAGAACATATTCTTCTAAGGTAAGATTTTTTATTTTTTCATAATTAAACTTAGCAGTAAACTCTTCAATTCCATTTTTAGCCTTATTAGGATTATAGAAAGGCGGGGGGTTCTTTTCAAAATCCTTGGCTTTTTCAATAATATTATTAATGTTCATATTATACCCTACTCTTAACATATTTAACACATAAAATTATTTCACGTATTTTTTGATATAAATTCAATTGCATACTCCCTAGCCTTGTAGGTCTTACCAGTACCGGGCGGGCCATACAGGATGATTTGCTTCTTTGACTGGAGTAATTGGACAACTCCCGTAACTCCTAAATTCTTATCAAATGTGTAACTAGTTAGTTTATCATATTCCTCTTTAGATAGTTCTACTAAAGTAGTTCCGAATTTCCCTTGAAAAGGGACATCAACTTCTCCAGTCCAGGTAAATCTTACTTTCTTTCTATGTTTGTATTCACTTGCCGCTTGTTCAAAATAGTAATCTCCAATTACTTCTCCAATTCCAATAATTTTGCTTTTCCCTTTATTGATGACTAATTTGTCACCTACTTTAATTTCTTTTAAAAACTGCCATAATTTACTTGTTTGTGTCTCCTGAAGACTATCTCCAAAATTGTAATTTTTTAGGATTTGAAATAACTCTTCTTTGGATTTGACATTAGAAAGATTAGGGGTATTTTTCCAGCCCACTGCCACATATTCTCCACTTTTCATCCCAGGCCAAAGTCTTGCATTTTCTCCAGGTGCAATTTGCCAATAACTAACTAACAAATTGTTAAGAATTTTAGAACCCAGATTTGTAAAATCTCCAGTTTCATTTAAGATTCCAAGATATACTAAAAAATTCTTCATTGCAGGGATGTGGGAATGATCATCAGATTTAAAGTTAACATCTAAAGCTAGTAAGTAGTCTAATATTTCTCTGTTGTTCTTTAGATTTTTAGAAAAGGCTATGATGGTATTCTTAATAAAAAGTTCATTATTCTCTAAGTAATCTATTAACTTTAAACATTGCTCTATTGCAGATTCATCTGGCTGATTTTTTTTATCTGAGATTTTAGGTATAGTTAATGCATTTTCAGTTGGCCTTAGATCATTGAAATTATTTCTTGTGATAAGACCGCATCGAGTGAGCTCATAAATCATTTGTTTTATTCCTTGCAGACTTCTATCATATCCCGTCTTATTAAAAAGGTCCAGCAGTCCGTTATCGTCCTTAATATACTTATTTTGAATGATAATATCCAATGCGACGTGTGTATTAGTATT
>JABLXD010000012.1 GCA_013178285.1 Methanofastidiosum sp. | reverse complement strand
TATCGCCAATAATTGAAAAACATGAAAAAATCATCGATGAAACTCTCAATGAATTTTCAGAAAGTGAATTCCTAAAAAAGGTAAATCAAGTATTGCCTGATGAAAGAATTGACACTATTTTCTCAAAAAAGACAAACGGCTTCAGCTTTGAAAATCAACAAATGGGCGAAGAACCTTCAATGGAAGAAATATTAAGAGAAGCACAGGAACTTGGAATCGACACTAAGGATCTAATGAAAGATCTAAAAGGTAGCGGTGCAACAAAAACAAAAACCGGAGGCTCAATATTTGCACCAATAACGCTATACGTTCTGGGCTTTGCCTGGCTTATATTTGCTATATTCTTTTTGATCAATAACATGGGAATGCTTCCCACAAACAATCCAATTTCTCCATTATTTAATATTTTGAGAACTGGATTTATGGGAGTTATATTCTACATTGTAATGATGGTTACCGGTATACCGCCAATACTCTTTGGAATGAAAGCAAGGACACCTTCAGGCACAAGGGGGAGTGACAACGGGGTTCTCTATATAGTCGGAACATTGTGGCTTATTTCAGGCATGTTGTTCTTAGTTTTCAAAGGACTTCCAGGACTTCCTTTACCTGACCTTGGAATATTTCTTGACTTAATACTTTCACTGATACTGATATTCTCTTCAGCTCTAGCCATAGTTATGGGAACAGAGTTCTCAAGAAAGAAAATACTGATGTAATCTTTGAGGTATTCGCAAATCAAAGGATAAATATTAAATAATCTTTTATTATTTTTAAATATATACTCAAGGGTAGTCCAATGGGGTATAAGCTATTGAGGAAAAGAGGGCCAGTATCAAGAAAGGCCCAAGTGGAAGTAATTACAGTAATGTTAATTCTAGCCATTACTGTTGCAGCTGTTTTTGTTGCATACCAGTTTGCCGCACCTCAAATTGAGAGATCAAGAGACGTTTCGAGAATTAATTCTATGCAGAATGCACTTTTAGAACTTGATAAAAAGATTAGAGAAGTGCGGTTTGAAGGGGAAGGAGCTCAGCGTTATATTGATATTAATTTTGATAAAGGGAATATACGTACGAATCAGAATGAAGATACAATTTGGTTTTACATGTCTGCGCCAGGGATTGAATCTGCACCTCAACAAACAGGCATGGAGACTTATTTTAGCGATAGAACACTTAACATCAAACTTCAATATGGGGGAGAAATAGACATCCTATCTCGATTTGAAGTTTTAAACGCTGGCCAATACAGAATATATATAAAAAATGAAGGTGCTAATGATATCCTTTTGAGTCTTTCTCCAGAAATACCTATTACAGGGGATACTTGGACTTTGCAAGGATATGTATACGATAATACTGAGGGCCAAACTGAGGGGAACGCAATAATGAATACCACAGGAGAGACAATTGACCCTCCACTCGCAAATGCAGAGATAGTTTTTATTAATGATAAATTAGAAACAATTGCTATCACAAAAACTAATTCTCAGGGTAGATATGCTGTAAAACTTCCCAAATCAGATGGCGTTAACGATTTAAAATTATATATTCGGGTTAATCTAACCTCTTATGTGATGAAGGAAAATGAAGGATCAGTTGCAATTTATACGAAGACTGACCAATATAAAGAAGGGTTTAAGAAAAATTTAGGCCCGTGGATCGTTAACATTGACGCCGGGAAAAATTACTTTGAAAATTATTATGACGCTAATGATTTTTTAAACATACCCATGTATAAACTAACTAAACAGGATATTTTTGAATCTGTTCCGATTGCCGTTGTATTATATGCAGGTGGCTCAACTATTGGAGGATATAGTATTAATTCTGGAAATGAATTAGGGCACCTGCTTTATGATGTTATGGATGCTTTTGATAGCTCTCCAAGTAATTACAACTGTAACTATTTTGTAGTATATGGCAGTGTTGGCCCTAATCCAGTCGGCCTGAAGGATAAAAATAATAATCCCATTAACTATCCTAACACTACTATTAATATTCAAATGTATCCAATCGAATGGTTACTAGATACTACTGAAAGAAGAAGCCCTTCTGATTATAGCACGCTCAATCCAATATTTCCAGATATTGCAGCCATTGACGGGAATCCGAACATATTAAATTATCGGGATTTTTCTCTAATTGTTGTAGGTTCTGGTGCAACTAATGATTCAAATTTATTACCAAAACTTAATGCCTATAGAGGAGATTTGACAAATTTCTTAACCCTTAATAGATTATCTTTCAAAGGTGTTGATTACTCAAGAGGCCTTATTACTTTAGGACAATTCTCAATAGTCGATGATATTGACCCTGATAGTGATAATTATTTTCCTTATCCTTCCTTATTCAATGACCTTGATCCACCAAAAATAAAAAATCCAAATATCGTTCCAGATGGCCAAAATCCGGCAGCAGTCCAACATCCTTATGTTTGGATAAATCAAAACGGAGGGAAGGTGAATTTTTATTGTAATATTAAAGACGTGAGTGGCATCAATCATGTTGGAGCAAATGTTTACAAACAAGATGGAACTTTAATTGGGGGTACATTTTTGTTTGATGATGGCCGAGTTCCCGATAGGCTTGCAGGTGACAGTACTTACTCGGCTGAATGGACTGTACCTGATGGCCTTTTAGATGGGCCTTATAATGTCATATTTGAATCTACGGATGAATATGGTAACTTTGTAGAACGTATTACATTTTATCCTACAGACCCTCTTTCAAACTTTGAATTTGATGTAAGAAATGATATAGTTCTACCAGACACTTCGGCGCTTATCTCTTCAAGTATAGGCAATATAACTACAAGCCCCTATACAAAAATTTCTTCTTCTGTTTCAGACGCATTAAGCGGGATTGACAGATCAACTTACGGAACACAAACTTTACAATTCTTAAGTAATCCATTACCAACTCAACCCCACACTTACTATCATTACTTGTCTCTTTCAGAAGGTAATCTAAATTATTCTGTATTAACTTATGATAAAGCTCAAAATCAAGGTACGGCCCAAGTAACTACAATATTGAAGGATACTACCCCCCCATTAATTTCAAACAAGTACCCTACTGGACTCGCCGCAAATAATACTCCAATTATTATATCAGAGTATGGGGATGCTGGCGCAGGAATCAAAATTGCAAGACTTTATTTAGACGGGGATTATAAAATTTCAAGTATTACAAATAGTGTAACATATACTCCTGGAGTTGCTTTAAACGATGGAACACATATCTCGACAGTTTATGTTGAAGATACTCTTGGAAATTTTGCAGTCGATTATTGGAGTTTTTATGTTAATAATCTTGGCCCAGCTGTTAATATAACTCAGCCTCAAAACTTTTTGACATTTACAAATAGCCCAACTGTAAGCATATCTGGTTCTACTTCAACAACAGGTAGTGTTACTTTAGAAAGAAATTCTACTTTTATCGATACAGTAACATCCCAATCATTTAATTTCCCCACAGTTAATTTAATCTCAGGATTAAACATAATGAGAATAGAAGCAGATGGAGATCCTTTTCCCATTGATCAAAATAATACTATAGTTACTAGATGGATAATTCGTGATAACGACCTTCCATCTATCACTATAAATGATCCTACTGTAATATCTCCTCAAATTGTAAAGCCATTAACTAAAGCTTATATAACTTTTACTTACGATGAAAAATACCCTGCTTCATACATAATTAAAATATATGATGGGGCAACTCTTATTGCTCAAACACCTACTAGAATAATCAATGCCCAAAATCTTAATTATATTAAAGCTGGTGGCATCCATCAAATAATGGACACAATCGATATCCCGACTAATGTATCTGACGGTGGGCTATATGATATTAACATAACAATGCAAGACCTTGCCGGAAATTCAGTTAATGTAACTGGAAATGATATTCTTAAAATAAAAAGTACTGGTCCATTACTACAGGGAGAATTGCCTTTACAAGGAAATATTGCATCAACAACTGATCCAATTGAAATATCAATAGTGGATGCTCTTGTGGGAGTTGATAAAAATTCAATTAAAATGTCCATAATAGGACAATCTTATGACAATGTAAGTGTTATTAACCTTGATGTAACAAATAATTTAAACATTACCCAAGTAGGGGCCCAGGGCTATAAGGCAATTTTCAAACCAACTTGGCCTTGGGAGAATACCTATAAAATAAATGTTTCTGTAGAGGCATCTGATAAACTTGGCAATAAATCGACTAAGAGCTGGTATTACATCACAACATCTCAATCGCCTGTAATAAAGGATTTATCTATGGAGCATAGGGTTCAAGAAGGAACCGATGTCTCTATGAATTTTAACGTAGAGCAATGTATTACAAAAATTAAAGAAGTAGATATTAGTATAGGAAAGTTGGGTAAAATAAGCTATGTAGAAACTGCTCCTGGCTCTTTAACGCTCCAAAGGTCTGCTGATTCTTTACCTGGCACCCCTGCTACTATTACAGGAGTTAATGCAGGTGCTTGTACTGGAGGAACTTTGTATAGATATAGTTTTAATAACATTACATTTCCTGTTCCTGACTATGCTGGAGACCTAAATAATAGAGTACTTATTACTTCAATTAATGAGGCAGATTGGGAATCATATTATGAATCTTATTTATTAACTTCTAAACAAAAATATACCTCGGCTCCAAATACTTACTATTTTGGAAAGTATTCTTGGCTTCCAACATTCCAAGGTTTGGATTTGTCAATTGGAAGGGTATCAAATGAGCCTGTCGGATCTAACTATAAGATTTATGGGCAGGTGAATGATGCCCATCGTAATATCCCTGTTATTTACACAGCATGGAGAAAAAGTAGGGGTCCCCCCGGAAATCCTAATGTTGTTAATTCTGAACAATGGTCAGGAGCTCTTTACATAGATGAAGTTGGAAACAAAATTGAATGGGATCATGGACATATACCCAACGCATTTTTATTTGATATTGATGCTCCGATAGGATCAACTTGGCCACCAGGAAGGCCGTTTCAAGCACAAGATTGGCTTGATTCTTTTAATCTAGATTTAGTATTAACTGACCGACAAAATAATTTACAAAAAACATCATTAGATAATCCGATTGTAAGCGTACTTCCAAATGAATTTGCAATGTGTTCTCATGATTACTTTGATATAACTGGAACTGGTTGGGGAAATACAAATATTATCATTAACCTAAGGACATTCCAAAAAATTTACGAGGTAAGAGGAGATCCTGAAGATATACCTGTTGGAGGGCCATTTACACGTACCGGCGGATCTATTCTTGTACCACAAGCTCCAGGTGGCCCAGTCTTAATGATAAAAGAGCGAAGAAATATTTTTAATAATCTCGAATCAACAATTGTGGTAACAACTTTGGATTTAGATAGGTATAAAAATAATAGAAATGTTACATATGGTAAAAATATGCACCTTAATGAGGCTTATTCTGGCGATGCAAGAAAATTAGAACAAAATATTATTGTTTATGCATGTGGTCATGAAATATTAATAGATTGAGATGTTTAAATGAAAAAAATATGTATATCCAATAATAGATTTATCTACTCTAAAAAATCTCAAATGAATGTAGTCATGGCCATCATGTTAATTGCCATCTTGTTGGCAACAACCGTATTTTTCTGGAGAACATCAGAAAACTTTTCTAAAAGTTATTCAACTAGTATAGATGAAAAAAGTTTTCAAAATATTGCCACATATGTTGAAAATACTGTTGCCCATAATGAAATTGCTTGGATTGAAAGAACTTTAGTACAGACTAATATGATTATCCCCTTAAATTTTGATGGGATAAATTATATTGGAGAAAATGAATTATTTAGGATAATTCTTCTTGATTCAAATAAGATAAAAGTGTATGCAAAGAATAAAAATGGGGCAATCAAGGAAGACTATGGAAAAGAGGTATTATTGAATACTAGATTTTATGTTGACATTGATAATAATGGAGACTATAATATTTACTCAAATCCAGTAATTCCTGCATTAAAAGACAAAAACATAATTGGTGATTTCTTTTTATATAAGATTGAACCAATGGTTACTGGAAGAGGTCAAGAATATGTAGTTTATTTGACTCCCACCTTTAAATCTGCAGTAATTGGAGATGCAGGACAACCACCTGAAGCTTTAGCAAAAACATGTTTTCTATTAGAATATCCTAAAAGTTATTGGAGTGAATATTATGATAGTAGAGATAATACTTACTCAGTCTACCCATCAAACTATTTTATAATTAACTCTGAAAAACATGGAGTTGATAGCAGATATATAAATTATTGCACCAATGTTTTCATCCCCTCCAATTCTGACATGATTGATTCCTTAAACTTAAGCCCTACTAAAGATACTCTAAACAATTACATAAAAAGTGGAGGATCTTTAATTATGCTTTCACAAAATCCAACTACAAAAAAGAAATACGAGTTTCTCCCAGTGAACATTACTTTTGATTCTGGAAACTATGATACTATCGGAGTTTCAAAACAACACAATATAACACAAAATATTGAACCGTACGAAATAGCAGGAAGTTATTTCTCTGCCGAAGGAACAATTATAGATCCTTTTTTTGACGGTCCAGCAAATGAAGTTCTATTGAGAGAGATACCCTATGGGCCTTATCTTAATAATAATCCTTCCCTAATTGTTTCAACTTGGGGAACCGGCAAAGTAGTCACAACAACAATTCCTATGGATATGTATTCAATTGTGGACAATACATTTAGCGTATGCCCGTGGTGGGATCCAAATCAAATTGGTGGCCCTCCAGATTGGCATTTTAGAAAACACTTGGAAATAGATTCTGGAAATATACTTAGAATTAATGAACCAGTTGAAATTATTATAGATCCAACAGCCGATATAAATAGGTTAGCAAAACAAGGCTTCTTAGATCTTGAAAATACTACCTTGGATTTTGATTCAATTAGGGTGGTGGAGTTAATAGGGGGTGATTGTTCAGAAACTATCGAAATTCCAAGTCAAACATACCCATATAGACCAAATATGCAAGCAGCAGGCTATAGAAATTCTCCCTTGGAATTTCATGAACATACAATATTCTTTGAACTAGATTCGCCAGCAGATATTCTACTCGAAATGGAAGTTCCTATAGGTTCGCAGTATAAAGATGAGAGCCCATCCATTAATACAGATTTTCACGTTTTTATTAATGATGTGCTTGTTACAGATGTAATAGAAGGGGGAAACACGCCACTAGCTGGGTACTGGGATCCTTTTGACGGAGGGCAAAGTGATGGCCCAAGAAGGTTTAGTTGTACTTTACCTTCAAAATATTTTAATAAAGGAGATAACAAGATTAGACTTTCAATGGAAACGCCTAACGATAAAGTTTTGACCTGGTACCAAAATGTTTTGTTTAGATTGTATGAAAAAACATCTTCTGGAAATAATCTTTTTTATAGGGAATATCCCCCTGTTTATGTATACTTTTCAATGGGCGCAACCCCTTCCAATAGTCAATCGAGAACTTTTCCGGGATCAAAAAGAACATATGACATATATTTTGATATAGAAGAAAATGAAAAGAAAGATGTTCCAACTTATAGGGTTGCAGATAATTCTTGTACTGAACAATGGTCTGTTCCAGTTGATAGTCCGATATTTTTCCCACCTTGGGTTGATGGGAGTAATAGTATTCTTTCTAGCGAGTTCCCAGTACTGCTAAATAATTCTTCACCGTCCACTGCAGATCTAAATAATAATAGCATAATTGATGTAGTCGTAGGCATGAGAAATGGAAATGTAAGGGCAATAAATGGGGCAAACGGCGCAACAATATGGGAAAAAAATGTCATTAATACCTTACCTGTAATTAGTTCAAGTAATACTAGATATCTTTTTGCCCCCACTGCAATATCTTCACCAGCAATATGCGACCTAAATAAAGACGGAGTTTTAGAAATAGTAGTTGGTGGCGGAAACTTCAGAGCACAATTTGATCGTCGTTTAAGTCAAAGAACCATTATTATTAGTACATCACCTTCTAATGTTTCTGTACTGGACGCAGCAACAGGAACAACACTGTGGAAATTTCCAATTGATGGGGCGATGCTTTCAGCACCTGTAATCGCCGATATTGATAATGATGGGTATGAGGACATTATAATTATAGATACATATTTCAATAATCTTCAATATAAACAAGGCCAAAGTAATTTTGAAAATGTAAACATTGCTTTGATAAATACTATTTATGCATATAGCGGAAGAACCCGTCAAAGACTATTTAGAATCTCTGGAACACAAATTATTGTATCTCCAAGGTTATTTGCTTACCGTCTTTCCAATTCTCCTTATACTCCATATATAATGATTCCTTCTAACTCTCCAGCAATTGAGGATTTAAATGGGGATGGACACTTGGATATAGTTTGGACTTCAGTAGATGGGAATGTATATTTAATTGAAGACGGAGCTTGGAATAATCAAGTTCTTAGAAATTTTTCAATCCCCAATATCACTCCATCTAGTCCCTTGGGATATATAGTATCTTCACCGGTGATAGCTCAAACTGACTATTTAAAAGACTATAAAGATATCTTGGTATCTGTAATAGTCAACGATAGATTGAGATCCTATCTTGTAGATAGTTCTAATGGTGCAATAACACAGTTAAACATTCAATCTAATTCTAATGATTTAATTTCTGGTAATCCAGTTGCGCACTCTCCAAACGGATTTCACTTAAGGGGGCCTCAAATGATTGTTCCAGGAGGGCAATACTTAATGATACAGCATCTTGATCTTACGCATCAAGTTAGAGGGCGTATTACTCAAACCTCTTCTCTTACATCCTCATATGGAACGCCAGCAATAGTGGAGGTTAATAATTACAGTACGTATCAAAAAAAATATGATGCTTTCTTTTTCGATTGTGTGTTAGGGGCAGAAGACGGTAAACTATATGCGTTAGCATATAGGGATACAACACAAGGAGATGACAATGATAATAACTCCCCCCCTCCCAATGATTCTAATAAAGTCGATAAATTATGGGAGTATCCTACGGGAAGTCCAATAAGAGGTTCTGTGGCAGTTGATGATATTGATAACGATGGAAAATCCGAAATAATTTTCATGACACATGATGGAAGGGTAATATCTTTAAATGTAGGATATCACTATACTCGTTGGAATTTTTCAAGGCATGACCTACATGGAACTGCAAATACTATAACGGACCTTAATCCAATCTCTTATAGTTTTTCTGAACCAGAAGCAATAGAATTTGGCGATCCTACTGATCCTTATGATGATAAATTTAGATTAATATCAAATTTTGTATTAGGATATTCAAATAATTTCCAATCCTATATGTCTGAAGATTGGATCATGATAGACACAAATAGAAATAATATATTTTCCGATGAAAGAGTTCTTTATGAAAAAGACCTTACCCGACTTAGTCTTAATACATATGAAGGGCGGCCAATAGAGTCTACTTATAGCGTAGAATCAATTTACGGAGATATAATCGATAATAATTTTATAATTACTTTTGTTGACAGAGGAATGATAAGATTGTTTAATAACATTATGGCTTACACATCAGCACCGACAAAAAATATACAAATAGAAGAAGGTATATGGGTAAATCTTGATATACCGAACACCATTGGAACAAGAGAATATGTAATCCAAGGACTAGGCGATAGACTAAGAATTTATGATCCCCAAAATCCTAATGTGGAATATATAAAAGAGCTAAGAGGAATGAATATATATGGTACTTTGTCAAGTTCTTCAGCTAACAAATACGTTGTTATAACAAGCTATGGGGCTTATTTGTCACCAAATCCACAGGAGGCTTAAAAATAAAAATTCTAATTAAATTCAAAAATTCAAGAAAAGGGCAAGATATAATAGACAATATGATTGCTCTGGGAATATTTACTATAGCTTTCCTCTATGTGGTTTACATTGCGGCAAATTCTTTAAATCCTTACCTTGAAAAAACTGAATATGTTGATGTCCAACTTACGGCAATCACTTCCATTGAAAAAATTATGTCTGATCCTACATATGGACTTGTTTCAAGAAATCATGTTCTATCTTATGATAAGTTAGTTGATTTTGTATCAAATGAAGATACTTCGAGGTATCCTTTTTGCCCTTTAGAATCCTCAACAAATAGTTACATCTCTCTTTTGAGAAAACTTGGATTGTTAAATTACTCGGATAAACAATCTATTTATGATCTTCAAATAATAATTTCTTCTACAAATACAGAAGTTAAAACTATTGCAATAATGAAGCAAAGTGACATTGATGACTACAACTATACCTTACCAAATGGTTCTTCACCAGGTAGCACTTACCCTCCACATTTTAATACAGAAACAGTATACTTAGGCGATAAATACTATGAGTTTTTAATCGTAGATAAAGATCAAAATGGAGATTATGACAGTATTTTTATCGATATAAATATGAATAAAGATTTTCAAGATGAAGTTACAAATGAAATATATGGCCGTGAAGAAAACGGCAATCCTAAATCTGGATTTGCTCAAGGAGACAACTTTATCCTTGAATCCAGAAGTTATATTGTAACAGATATATATTCGTCAGGTGAAGGCGCACAAATTTTGAATATTGATGCAGCAGATATTATATTAGGCAGGCGTAGAAGTTATTCAGATATAGTTTTAGTTATCTCTAGACTTGTATTGGTTGAAGAATTTGGAAATTTAAATGAAAAAAGACTTACTGTGATTATGTGGGAGGGAAATAGATTATGTTCATGAATAATAAATCTGTGATGAGAACATTTGAAGCCATAATCGCA
This sequence comes from Methanofastidiosum sp., assembly GCA_013178285.1. Lineage (NCBI taxonomy): Archaea > Methanobacteriati > Methanobacteriota > Candidatus Methanofastidiosia > Candidatus Methanofastidiosales > Candidatus Methanofastidiosaceae > Candidatus Methanofastidiosum > Methanofastidiosum sp. The sequence goes on along the minus strand of JABLXD010000012.1, from coordinate 75,067 downwards.
GCTGTAATAATGATATTGGGAGTTTCTTTCATACTAAGTGAGTTTGGATCAACATTTTCTTCTAACCCCTCATGGGAAGTAATAAATGCAAAAAATTCTGCAGAAGATGTTTTAGTAATCTTGGAGAAAGGAGTAATCAATGACCAAAGTGAATTAGGGTATTATATTACTAATAGAGAATTCAACGCCCTTAGATTGAAATTAGGATCGTTGATAGCTCCAGAATATGCTTATAAATTTAATATATTTGAAATTGCAAATGTAGTTTTTATAAATACGCAGGGCGAGGCCGGAGAAGATACAAGCAGAGCCGGATTTCTCACAAATGGCTACAAAGTGGATACTCTAAAGAATAATAATTATATTTGGAAATTCCATGAAACTCAAACTGGATGGCCAGGAGATTATACAATATATTTTCCTGATGGAGGCAGCGTAACAATATATGGATTATTAATCGTTGACCTATTAGATGATGTTCCAGGGTATGACACTGTATATTTAAAGCTTGAAAGAGGAAATCCTTCCGCACCTTTAGATTTTTCTACTTCAACAACCAAACTTTCAAGTAATACACCTTTAAGAGTTGGAGATTTAGTTTCTTTTTCTACTTCTTCGGGAGGCGTTGAATATGAATATACTTACCAGATATCCAACATTGCAAGAGATGGAAATTCCATATCCTTTGCATTACTTGACCAAAATATGTTTATTGATTTTATCGGAACTAATATCAAAACTGTCAATATTTTTAAAGATACTTTTAGATTTACGGTTCATGACAATGGCAGCGTAGATACTCTCGATATAGAAAAAAAAATAGGTGATCCAGAGCAGTTTGCAACATATATAAAAGACTTAAAGCAAGGAGCATGGACAGTTTTTGGAGATTATTCTGGAAATATTAAAACTTTATCGTATAATGGAAATGGGCATATAATAATCAATGTTATCCCTTATAAGAAAGATATTATTAATATCGAAAATCCTGGAGAAATGGACTCAATTATTTCTGCAAAAAGGATTGTTTCTACTATAGATGCCAGTAGTAATGTAAGGGCTTATTATGTGTCTTTAGTTATGGGGAGGAAGAAACTATGAATAACAAATCTCAATTTTTCATATTTGCCGCAATTCTAGTTATACTTTCTCTTCTAGCTATCCAGTATTCTTTGCTATCCTATAGGCAGGTATCCCAGTCAGTTGAAGATATACGATATTCAGATATTCCTTTTATCTCAAGTTATATTGAAAGTTCTTTTAGAGATACCTCTAAAAATGCCTTTGAAGAAATATATAGGACGGGAAAACTAAATTCTATTCATAATGCTTTTGCTGGTATATATTCCGCACATTATGCGATAGAAGAAAAAGAATTAAACTATTATTTATCTAGACTTGATGTAGGTATCGAAGTAACTAAATCAAGCAATATAACTTTTGATGACGATGTTTTATTTATAGGGCCTTCAATCTTTGAAGTTGGAAATTTTAACAGGAAAATACTTATCGACACAAAAAAAATTTCAGATTTCCCAAAAACATATTTAATGAGCTCAGATATCGGTGAATTCGAAGTTGCGCCATTGAATAAAATATCAGATGCTACACCATCAAATCCTTACGTTATCCACAGAAATGATCAGAAAATATATAGGGAAGGCAATTATTCTTCAGGGTCAAGGATTGTATATAATAATAGAGCCTATACTATTGGAGAATATAGGGTCACGTATGCTGGTATAAATAATATTGAAAACAGAGCTCCTTTTTTAGAAAGTTACTCCTTAAATTTAGGTAATGACGGGAGAAATTATGTAAATGTTTTAAATCAAAATGGCGCACAAATAACTATTGACGGCGTGTCTAAATTTTATGAGGGTGATGTTTTCTTTTTAGAGAACTATTTGGTAAAAGTAACTGAAATTAAATATATTTCTAATGGCCAGAAAGATGACTACGTTAAGTATACAATATTCAACATACAGATATCTCTTCAAGAAACTGAAAGAAGACGACAGTGGTTTGATCCCAATGAAACACCAGGATTGAGATATGGCTTAATTGACATATTGGCAATTAAAGAAAATGGACTTAAAACAACTCAAATTATAAATGGAGATACTGTTATCATCTCTTCCTCAATTCATAATGATCTTGAAAATTCAATATCTGATAAGGATATTACTGGAGAAAAAAACCTTGGAAGTTCAATAAGGATATGGGAGATAATAAATGTATATTTAGTTCTTGACGAAGGAATTTATGAGTCTGAAGACTCAAGGTATAAAGTTAAAATTAATACTTTAACTAACAAAATAGTTGGAATTTATGAATTGAGTGGTACCGAAGAGATACTTATCGATATCCAAAGATGTTCAAGGGATTCCTTAGGAAATTTAATCTGTGAATCAGCCTATCCAATTGAGGAAGGATTTCAATTTAACTTGAAAGGCGAAGAGTATGTAGTTAGAAGTATATCTAATACTTTAGTAAGTTTTCTTAGAAAAAGTCCTGATACCTTAGATGTCAAGATTGATATTCCTGAGAATCCAGATTATGGAGAATTTAAATTAGGCAGTAACACATATCAACTTCGCTTAGTTAGGGATGGATTGGGAAATGTAGATCCTTACCAGATAATTCTTGAAGATCTTTTGGGAAATGATATAAATTTAGAGATAGGGGATCCTTTAGTATTGGATAATTATATTCTTACTTTGGAAGGTGTTAATTTCTTAAGTAAAGATGAGAAATGGCATATATATTTTAAATTTTTTGACATGTCCTCAGAAATGAAACAATTTCCTATTGGGAAAACAAGATTATTTTATGGGTGGAAGGATGGAGAATACCAAATTATAAATAAATGGACCTATGGGTATAATGAAACAACAGAAAAGATTACTATTGATTCTACTAATCCTTCTTATTCAACTGATACCAACGGTGCTGTAATAACTGAGGATGGAATACTTGCATGTTTTTCATCAATTAACACTGAAAACTTCATTGAACATGACATGTACTACCCCCAACAAGGACAATCAATTTGGCTGAGTGATAGTTTAACATTATTTGAAGAAGTAAATACATTTAACAGATATATTAAAATTAGAATAGATGAAAATAGAAATGGAACAATAGATAGTAATGAAAGCTATATTTACCACAATGGCACCAATAAACTTCGAGAAAGGGATATTTTCTACTGTGGAGGCATAGGATTTGAAATAGTTTCCATAGTTCCTTACCACCAAGATGAACCTGCAAGAGCATTGCTGAAAAAAGTTCCTTTTTACCAATATACCCCTGTATTGGAAAGATCGGGCAGATCGAATATTGAAGAGTTTACTACTTTAATATCTACTTACAAATACTATGTTAAAAGGCCAGGGGATTATTTGATAGTTTTTACATATTCATTTGAAATAGACGGAATAAAAAAGGAAACTAGTCAATATTATAACTTCAAGGTATATCAGTAGCTTTATTTGTTTTCCAATACCGATAAGTATTTATATACATTAATAGAAACTAATCTTAGAGGAATGAAATATGAGAAAAAAAGGAGCTCTCAAATTAATAAAAAAACTGAAAGAATCGGACATTGTACTAGATAGTGAACCAAAATCTAGTTATGAGAAGCTCAAAAAAAAGAGTGAAGTAGAATTTTTAGTGAAAGAAGGCGTATCAATAGGCGGAACAGCAGGCGTTATTTCGTCCTCACAACATATATCCACTGAAGCAAAAAAAGAAATATCGGAAGAAATTTCTGAAAAAATAAAAAGTGACGTTGCAGATCATGTTACAAAAGAAGTTGCATCTACAGTCGGCAGTGCAACTTTTGTTATATCAGGGCCTGTTACTATACAGGGCGGAAGACTTCCTTCACTAGAGGAAGAAAAAAAAGTAATAATGAAGGATCAGGATATCCTTGTCATACCTCAGAAATGGAAGACACAAGACTATACTGGTTTTGAGGAAAGATATCCATTAATTGAACCATATGCATATGCAAGGATAAAATGGGATGAAAAAATATCAAAATTAACTTATTTGGTAGAGGAACCTGAACTCTCTGAACAAGAAAAGAAGAGGCTCTTAACTATACAAGGAATTATCCAAGAAGAACTTGAAGTAGATTTCAAAAGCCTTCAGGAAAAAAGTGAATTAATCGATTACTTAGAAAATAAAGCCTTGGAAGTCGTTGATGAATTAAATCTAAAATTAACTCCTGATGCTTTTGAAAAGATAATGTATTACTTGAGAAGGAATTATATAGGCCTTGGTTCAATAGAACCTTTGTTTAACGATCCTTTAATTGAAGATATAAGTTGTGATGGAACGGGAATACCAATTTATGTTTATCATGCCAAATATGGATCTCTACCTTCCAATATCGTATTTAGGACAGATGATGAAGCTAACAGCATTATAATTAAAATGGCACAAAGATGTAATAGGCATATCTCAGTTGCGGAACCTTTGCTTGACGGTAGATTGCCAAATAACTCTAGGGTTCAGGCCACATTTGGAAGAGAAGTTACCCAACATGGGCCCACTTTTACCCTAAGAAGATTTAAAACTGACCCCATGACGCCTATACAGTTGATTAACTACAAATCTTGTCCTCCCAGGATATTTGCATATATGTGGCTAGCCCTTGAGCACTCTTATACTGCATCTACCCTTATTTCAGGTGGAACTGCAACAGGTAAAACTTCAATGCTAAATGCACTTGCGATATTTTTACCTCCAGAAGCAAAGATCGTAACAATTGAGGATACTCAAGAGTTAAATCTGCCACAAGAGCACTGGCTTCCTGCAGTCACAAGATCGGGATTTGGAGGCTCCACGGCCGAAGGAAAGAAGCAAGGGGAAGTAGACATGTTTGACTTACTAAGAGCCGCACTAAGGCAAAGGCCGGATTACTTAGTAGTTGGTGAAATTAGGGGTGCTGAAGCAAATGTTATGTTTACGGGTATGGCAACAGGACACCCTGGGATGGGGACAATACATGCTGATTCAATGGAAGCTTTGATTAACAGACTTACAACTAGGCCAATTAATCTTTCTCCAGCACTTCTTCAATCATTAAATATTTGCTTCTTACTAACTCATGCAAAAATAGAAGGAAAGGCTATCAGAAGGGTAAAAGAAGTAGTAGAAATAACAGGAATGGATTTGAAAAAAGGAGAGCCCATCTACCAAACTGTTTTTAGATGGGATCCTGGGTCGGATGAATTTCTTTTTGATGCAAAAGAGAGCAGTATAGTTAAGAGGATATCTATATCTCGTGGTATGACACAAGAGGAAGTATGGGAAGAAATAAACAGAAGATCTCTTGTTTTAGGATGGATGGCAGAAAATAATATAGTTAACTATAGGGATGTAGGAAATGTAATAAAAGAGTATACAAGGGATCCTGATTCAATCTTAAAAAAGATACAAAGTTGAAGTCATGTTAGGCAGAAAGAAAGAAAAGGACCTAGCAGTCCAAGAGATAGAAAGGTACGAGAAAAGGGGCTTCTTCATGAATTATGGGAAGATGGCCCATAAAAGATTTGGCTTTTTGGTAGATAAAAGACTAAAAAATTTTGAAGAACTTCACGCACCTTTAAGAAAAGGTGACATACCACTAAATTTAGGTGCTTATGCAAGTGCAATGATTTTAACTACAATTATTGCCGGGATTGCTTCTTTTTTAGTATCCTTAATACTTGTACCCTTATTTTTAGGAAATTTTGTCAATAAGCTAATCTCTCCGGAAAGTCCCCCCGTTGATTTTACTTTTAACTTGATATTGATTCTTCTAATTACTATCTTAACTGCTGTTAGCACTTTCTTAGTATTCTGGATTTATCCCTCTTTTAAAGCAGGAGAAAGGTCAAGAAAAATAAATCTTGCACTTACTAATGCTGTTAATACAATGGCAACAATAGCAGGAACAGGCGTTCCACCTGCTGTTATTTTTTGGTCACTTGTAGAGTTTAGACGATATGGTGAAGTATCAAGAGAGTCTGAAAAGATTTTGAACGATATTGAAAATTTTGGACTTGATTTGGTCCAAGCGCTCCAGAGGGCAGCCAATAGATCTCCCTCGCCCCTCTTTAGTGAACTTTTGTGGAAGATGATTGCAACAATTAGAACAGGTGGAAATCTAAAGGAATATTTGTATCTTGAAGGGAACAGATTGATGGAAATTGAGAGGATGAAGACTGAAGCTGCAATAGAAACTATTGGATTAATTGCAGAAGCTTATGTTACAGCTTTAGTTGTAGGTCCAGTTTTTGTAATTATCATGACCACAATCATGGGTATAATGGGGACCCCAATGTCCCAGGTTAATTTAATTAATAATTTAGTTGTTTATTTTGGGCTGCCGATTGGATATGCTTTATTCATAATAGCTGTTGATCAGGTGGCGCCAAAGAGATAATGTAGGTGAAAATTTGAGAAAAAGAAATTATAACATGTACATAATAATTGGCAGTATTGCCTCAGGAATAATCTTGGGGCTAATTGGATTTTTCATCTTAAATTTGAGTGAGCTAGCTATAGCAGGAATTGCTATAGCGGTGGCCCCCTACCTTATCATAAAAATGAGAGAACAAGCATGGATTACAGAAATTGAAGACCAGTTCCCTGAGTTTTTGAGAGCTTTAGCAGATTCACAAGCTGCAGGGATGACTTTACCTCAAGCTATAAAAATGGCCCAGGACGATGACTATGGAAGACTCAGTGATGAAATAAAGATTATGGCGTCAAAAATATCTTGGGGAGTGCCATTCGATGAAGTATTAACTTCGTTTGCAGACAAGGTAAAAAGTGAAAATGTTCAAGGGACAGTATCGCTTATAGTTATAGCCCATCATGCTGGAGGAAATATCATAAAGATATTGGAATCTGCAGCAGAAAGTGCTAGAATGATGAGGGGTCTTGCAAAGGAGCAGGCTTCTAAACTTGGGCAGTATACCGGCATTATTTACATTTCTTATCTAGTTTTTTTATCTGTAGTATTCTTGCTTCAAACTCAGTTCGTTGATGTATTCTCTGAGATTACACTCCCAACAGCTAAAGAAACAATTAGTAAAGAGGCATTTAAAGTTACATTCCAAAATATGCTTATTATACACGGGGCATTAGCAGGTTTAATGATCGGAAAAATGACAACAAACTCTTTATTCTCTGGAGTTAAGCACAGCATTGTACTTACAGCTATAGGTTATCTAACATTTAGGTTCATTATTGGATCTAATCTTCTATCTGGTCTTCTTGGATAGTATTTTTTTCTATCCCCCATCTTGTCCTAACAGCCATTCCCCTTTCAAAGGCTTTTACTTCTCTTGGTGAAAGCATTAAAGTTCCAGTTCCCAAAAGATTGTCTTTTGAATCCACAATTATTACTTCTTCATAAGCCCTAAGATTAGTATCAATTTTTAAAACAAATTTAGAGAATACGTTAGCACCGTCTTTTATGAAAGGTGCAGCCTCATCATCAACAACGACCCGATATCGAGGTTTAGGAATTATATCTTTTAATCTTCTTAATCCTTCGATATTTGGTGTGAATAATCCATCTCTTGCCCTTAAAGTTGCAAGCATAGTTCCATTTTTATCAAAAACATAACGTATCATGCCTGTTTTTGATCTTTTGACAACAACATCATGAAACAATTTTTCTCCAACATTAGGGCCAAACTGATAGTCAGCAATTTTTTTTACTATATCTTCATCTTTAAGTTCTGGATCTCCTTTATCTTTTCTCTCTTCTTCCATCTCACATTGACCAAAAGGATATGTAAACTCAAGCTCCTTCGGAAATTTTCCAAAAAAGAGATGCTCATCATATTTTTTAGATTTTATGTCTTTTATTCTTTCTTTAGTCCTCTTTACTACTGGCCTTAAGTTTGATTCTTCTCCGGTATAAAAAATTGAAGATCTTTTCGTGAAAGGATCATATTCTTCTAGGACATCGTAATAGTCTTTGATTCGTCTATATGCGAGTAATAATCTTGGATGCCCCCTGATTCGGCTTTCAACTAGTTCAAACAATGTCCCCTCATGAATGGCTTCCTTGATTATTTTTATTTCTTCAAATGTTGCATATAAGTTATGACTTGACAGTAGCTCTAATCTCTTCACTTCATTTTCATTAATTAGTTCCTGTGCAGTATATTTTCTGCAGACTGGACAGTTACATGGCAAATATTTCATTTCATTTAGTTTTTTTGTACCGTAGGATGTTAGATATCTTGAGTCTTGTGCATAGAGAACGTATGCAGCAGAATCAAAAAGATCACAACCCAATAAAACTGAAAGAGATAGTAACATTGGATGGCCAGCACCGAATAGATGTACAGGTCTTGAAGGCAGAAGATTTCCTTTGACTGTAAGGATTATATCTACCAATTCACTGAATCTGTACTCCATCATTAATGGCACAACTCCTCCAATGGGATTTACTGTAAATGGTAGATTGCTCATAGCTTCTGCTGATTTTTTTCTTAGATCTAGATGAGTTCCTCCCTGAATTGTGCCATTTAGATTTAGATCAAATTCAATCGCTTCTTCTGCTCTTTCTAAAGTTATTTCTAGATCTGAAAGAGTTTTCTTGCGCGATTCATCAGGGTGTGTTGGTATATCAAGAAATGTTCCAATGTCAACTCCAATGTCTTTTTGGAATTGAAGTATCTCTTTATTTTCTATTTCTATATCCCCATAGGCTGACATCTGAAAAGATCCAGAATCAGTTTCAATAATTCCATTAAAATCAAGCATTTTATGGACGCCTTTTTCAAGAGCAGTTTCTTTTAGTTTTTGAGTTCTGTAAATAATATAAGAATTTGTGATTATCATCTCTGCCCCATAATCTGGCATATCTTTTGGGGCAATTACAATCTTGTTGGGATTAATAACAGGCATTAATGTTGGAGTTTCAACCTTTTTTTTGCCTATTGGTAGTTTTCCTATCCTTCCTAATCCGTCTTTTGCTTTTATTTCAAACATTTATCCACCACCTACAGGAGAAAAAAGAGCTATCTCACATCCCTTTGAAATTAAAGTTTCATCTCCACCTGTAAAAGAATAGTCTTTCCCATTTACTATAATCCTTATCTCATCCTTTAAAAATGATTCCTCTAAAAGTGGATATTTTTCTGATAGAAGATTCTTTAGGTCTTTTATTTTAATTGATTCAATTTCGATATTTTCTTCTCTTTTCAAGGTAATATCCTTTAAATCTCCAAAATAAAGAATCTTCATGTACCAAATAAAACATGTGATTTTATAATTTTAACTCAAAAGCCATCTTTTCCGTTATAATTTTTCTCTTAAGCTCGTCTATTATTTCTACGCCATCTTTTTTTGCTAATATACAAAGACCCGATAAATCTTCTCTAGAGCAAAGTAGGTGTTGGTCTGGATGTGTTCCTGCTTCAATACAGGAATCAAGAAGTATCTTATCTCCGCATCCGTATAATAATTTTAGTCTCTTTGATGCAGGGTGCCCCTTATTTAATATTACAAGCGGAAATGAAAGTTCTCTTATTGAGTATAGTGCTGAAATCATTATGCTCTTCATTTTTATGTCATTTACTAATGATGAAACGGCTAATATATCTTCATTTCCTGTTCCAAGAACTATTTCTTCTTCGTCAGTTTCTAGAAAAAAAGATTTTCCTAAAGTTTTTACTAATCCTAAAAAAAAATCATTACGAGATATAAATAATATCTCTTCACTGCCTAAAGGAACAAATAAGCTATCCAATTTTAATAACCTTATCCGAAGAGCATTTTGGGCATTTTAGATCTTTCCCGATTCCTTTAAATTGTGCGCCGCACTCTGTACAAACATATCCTTCTGGGCCTTCAGCCATATCTACATCAAAACTTCCGCCAACACTGCAAATAATATCACCATCAAGTCTAAAATTTTTGTTTTTATATGTATTTTGATTCTATTAATTCTTACCTATTCTCAATATTACAGTCACAATAATGAATTTAGGCCTAAATTTATTTATTATTAATAATTATATGTAAATTTTATCTTATTTATTTATTATGATATCCTTATTTATTTAAATTATACTTTTATTCATATGTATTGTATCCTTATAATTGTAGTATCTTAGTGTCTATTACCCCTTTATTTCTACTGGAAATTTGTCCAATGCTTATTATAAAGCAGGGTTTGTTAATTGCATTGTTTTTTATTTGATCTATTAACGTAAAATTCTTTATCAAGGTAGTCTAAATAGATATCTTTTTCTCTTCCTTCTAGCTCATCCTCAGTTATATATAAATTTTTATTTTTCCTTATATCAACTCTAACAAATTTTAATCTCTCTTTTTTATAGAATCTTCTTTTACCAATTTCATCAAATATCTTTTCATTTATTTCCATAGAGGTACTTTCTTTATGGAATGTCATATTCTGGTAACTATTAATTGTGTATATTACGAGGAATATTATTGGGGGAAATAACATAAGCAATACTATGTTAATAAAATTTGATATTGGAACAAACAATGTTAGAACAATAATGACGGCAGCTAGAGACCCTAGGAGTAACCATCGTAAGAATCCAAATTTGTCCCTACCAAGTGAATTAAGCTTTCTTGTTAATTCATTAATTTCATTTATCTTATCATAGAATATTCTATAGTTTGTTAAATCTTTTTGATCGATTATTTTAATTTCATCTAAAAGGCAATATAGATTTCTATAGTATGGCTCTTCTATGTAACCTTCAGACCAGCTGCACAGCTCATCTATGACTGCAATGTCGTTAAGTTTTTCATATAATTTTTTTAAGAGACTCTTATTTTCTGAAAATGATTGGGCAATATCTATAAGAGAAATACACCTTGAATGCCTTGAAAGATGGTGTTCTCTTATAGAAATATATCTTTCATACCTTGAATTAAAATAGTGCCCTACAAGGAATGAGAATAAAAGAGTAGTCACCGTTAGGATGTAACCTTGGGAAGTACTCTCATGATAAGTTAAGGGAATATTTACCTTGATGTATATGAAAAATACCCAAGATACTAAAAACAATGCCAACACAACTATCGAATTTAGATGATATTTAACTCGAATAAGTTTCATTATTAATTAAGCATCTCATTGATTTAAAAATATATTAGTATTTTTATAACTAATCTTTTTTATTCCATGTAACGCTGTATAAGTCGTGTCTCCTATCCTTTAGATTTTGTACAGTTCCAGCGTTTCTAGATTCAAAGAGATTTTGAAGGCTTATATCAGATATTGCTATTGTTTCTACATTTGGAGTTGTATCAGAAGCTATTCCATCCCTTGCAAATGGAAAATCACACGGCGTTATAATACAGCTTTGTGCATAGTTTATATCCATGTTGTGGACTCTAGGCAAATTCCCAACATTCCCTGACATAATGACATAGCATTGATTTTCGATTGCTCTTGCTTGAGCACAGTACCTTATCCTATTATAACCTTGTCTTTCTTCAGTCATATATGGGACGAAAAGTATATTGGCACCTTGATCTACCAAATGTCTTGCCAACTCAGGAAATTGAATATCATAGCAGATTAATACCCCTATATTCCCACAATCAGTTTCAATTACACTTAATTTTTCACCACCACTTATGTTCCACCAATATTTTTCGTTGGGAGTCGCATGTATTTTCATTTGTTCGTAGATTGAACCATCTCTTAGGCAAATAAATGAAATATTCTTAACTTCCTCTTCAATCTTTACAGGATGTGAACCCGCTATGATATTCACATTATATTTAATTGCCATTTCACTAAAAAAGGTCTTCAACGTATCTGTATAATTAGTTAAACGTTCAATTGATTCGTGAGGGGACAACGGTTCATTTTCAATTGATAAAAGTTGCATCGTGAATAATTCGGGGAAGAGTACAAAGTCGCAATGATAGTCGGATGCTACGTCAACAAAATATCTAAATATTTGATTAAACTCATCTAATGAATTTATTCTTCTTTGAAGATACTGTACTGTTGCAACTCTTACACTTTGAGGTATTCTGGAAGGCGAAAGCGCCGATGATACGGGGGAATCTGCATATTCTGGATTTTTCCATAACATATGTGCGGCATATCCCAATGATTCTCTATCGATAGGTAAATATCCTTTAAGTATTCCTATAATTTCAAATCCATTCCTGATTTGAAAAGAAATAACCGGATCCCTAATTTTTTTATTTTTAACTTGTTCAATGTAATTTTCAACAGTTCCAACTTTTTTAATACGTTTAGAAAGCAAAGGCATTCGGCCAGCGAAAACAATCCCTTTTAGCCTATAATATTTGCATAATTTTTTTCGTTCTCTATAAAACCGCTCTCCAATTTTAAGTCCCCGATAATCGCTGTCCACAAAAATATCGATGCCATATAGATATGTTCCCTTGGGGTCATGAGTAGATCCATATCCCCCACCAGTCACTTCTTTCCAACTGTGGTGGCCCAGAGCTAACTTCTCAGGAACTCTTATAGTAGAACAATAACCCACAATTTTTCCCTCATAAACCGCAACGAAATGCCCTTCCGGAAAATTATTAATCTGTGCCCTTATAATATCAAGAGAGTACGGGGGCATCTCTTTGTATGTTTTAATTGATAGTTTATGAATTTCCTTAACATCTTTCATTGATGCATTTCTAATTACAAGTTTAGAAGATGGATTTTTGGCCATATAAAATCTCCATATGTTTTTCAATATACTGGTGAATAATGTATTGTGTTTTTCTATGTATTAAAAGTTTTTTATTAATAAAAAAACTTATTTTAAGCATATGAGCATATAGATTAGTTTTATATATTTTCCCAAGTGCCTAATCATAGATGAAGAAAGTCATTATAAGAATTAGAAAAGAAGAATTAGAAAAAATCTTACCAATTATATCCAAAAAACACCATTACATAAGAGAAGGCGATGAATTATATATAGTAACTCTCATTCTACCAAATTTTGAACTTGATGAAATTATGGACAATTTAAATAAAAATATTAATTTTAGGCATAAAAAAAATTTAATAGAAGTATACTCTCCTGATTTTGTTGTTTCACCAACTTTGAATAAACTAGAAGAAAAGAAGTCACACACGGAAAAGGAAGTTATTGAAAAATTGATATCTAACACTACACCTTATCTAAGATTTGACATAAATAAATTGGCTATGGTTTCTATTGCAGGATTAATTGCATTAGCTGGACTTTTCATGAATAACGTGGCTATAATCATAGGTGCAATGTTACTCTCTCCTCTACTTGGCCCAATTTATGCATTTGCTATTAATTCGGCAGTAGGAAAAACAAAAGATGTAATTAAAAGTTTTGTAAATCTATTGGCGATGTTAGGTGCAGTTATAATTTTTTCTTCTGCTTTTACATTAATTTTATTTATTATTAATGATCCTATTTTGACCGAAGAAATTCTAACGCGAATTGAACCTAATTATATTTACGTATTTATTTCATTTGCACTAGGATTTGCATCTATGTTAGCACTTACAAAAGGAATATCTGAGAGCATCGCGGGCGTGGCAATTGCAGCTGCGCTTGTACCGCCGGCAGCAGTTAGCGGAATTTTCTTAATTATTTCCCCAGTTAAATTTATTGGACCTCTTACCATCGTATTTCAAAATATCTTTGGATTAATGGTGGGAAGCTTATTTGGCGCAATACTATTGGATGTAGGCCCAAGAGAATACTATAAAAAATCACTTTCTAAAAAAATTATAACAAGAGTTTTCGTTATACTCTTTTTGTTAGTAATCGCTTTGATAGTTCTAACAATATAATTTGATAAATTTAAATTAATATTTTTTATTTATCGATTACTACATTCTTCCTTTAGGAGTAATTTCTGCCATTCTTTATCTATTTTTGTTTGCACTTCATTGATGAAATCTTCAGATAAGTGCCTGAATCTTCCTTGTAATTTGTAGTATTCAATAACTTGTTTTGTTTTTTTCTTATAACTAATTTTATATTTCCCATCTTCAAATTCATATAATGGGAATATTCCAGTTTCTGTTGCAAGTCTTCCTATTTCTAGGCCAAGTTCTGGCTGATATCTCCATCCCGTTGGACAGACCGAATAAGCATGAATATAAACTGGTCCATTAACTTCTTTTGCCTTTTCTATTTTTTTAATAAAGTCCATTGGATACGAAGGATTGACTGTAGCAGCATAGGGTATATCATGTGCTGCTACTATATCTATCATATTTTTCTTGTTTCTAGTTCTCCACCCACCCTTTTTACCAACGGGATTAGTTGTAGTTGAAGCTCCCATTGGGGTGAGACTAGAAGTCTGCATTCCAGTATTCATGTAAGCTTCATTATCATAACAGACGTAGATAATATCATGACCTCTTTCTATGGCACCAGATAAAGCTTGAATTCCTATATCCGCAGTACCTCCATCGCCTGCAAAGCCTACCACGTTAATTTTTTCCTTTCTTCCTTTTATTTTCAAGGCGGCTTCAACACCAGAAGCTGTTGCTGCAGTTGTTTCAAAAGCATTGTACAACAATGGTATGCCTAAACAAGTTTCTGGAAATGTTCCAGGTATAGCTGCAAAACAACAGGCAGGTATATTCATTATCGTATTCTTTCCTAACACTTTTAGAAGATATCTGGAAACTAGCATGGCCCCACATCCGGGGCATGCAGTATGGCCAGAATAAATAAATTCTTCAGTTGGTATGCCTGCTCTTTTCATGATTACACCTTAATATCAACCCATTCTACATGGGCATCAATTTTATTATTTTTTAAACAATTGAAACAATTATCAAATATTTTTTTAATTGTATCTGTTGTAATGTCCCGCCCTCCAATTCCAACAATATAATTTTTTATTGCGGGGGAAAATTTTGTTCCATATAACGATGCTTTTATTTCTGAGAACATAGCACCTTCATGACCAAATGAGAAAGATCTATCGATTACTCCAACAAATGAAACATTTGATAAAGCTTTAACTAATTCCTTTTTGGGAAATGGTCTGAACATCCTTAGCCTTATAGCCCCTACTTTAACTCCATTTTTCCTGAGTATATCTACAGTTTCTTTGACAGTTCCAGCAGCTGCGCCTGAAATAATAAGGACGACTTCTGCATCTTCAGTATTATAAAGCTCAAGGGGGCCAGTGTATCTTCTTCCAAATTGTTTATAAAAATCTTCTTCTATTTGATATAATCTAGGAATTACTCTTTCCATTGCTTCATATATTTTGTATCTAAATTCAGGATACCACTGATGGGGCATTGAAAGAGACCCCAAGCTTAGAGGATTTTCAGTATCTATCGGGTATTGAGCTTCATATTTTGGCAAGAATTTATCAACTAATTCTTGGTCAGGGATATCAACTATCTCTGAAGTATGAGATAAATAAAAAGCATCTAATCCTACCATAGCCGGCAGTTGTATTTCTTTATCTTCACATAATTTGTAGCAGATTAATATAGTATCAAGAACTTCTTGATTACTTTCGGCATAGAATTGGATCCATCCAGTATCCCTTTGAGATATCATGTCTGTATGCTCTACCCATACACTCCAAGGGGGGGCTAAAGCTCTATTGACATTTGCCATAACTATAGGGGTTCTTGCTCCAGAAGCCCAATGAAGAAGTTCATGCATCAATAATAATCCTTGTGAAGATGTTGCCGTAAAAGCTCTGGCCCCTATTTGAGATGCTGCAATACATGCGGCCATAGCAGAATGTTCAGATTCAACATGAAGATATTCAGCTTTAAGATCTCCATCTGAAACGAACTGTGCTAGTTTTTCAACAATAATCGTTTGTGGAGTTATGGGATATGCAGCTATTACTTCTGTTCTTGAGAGTCTTGCCCCCCAAGCAGCAGCTATATTCCCAGTCATTATCTTCTTCACCATTACTTTCCCTCCCTTTCCATCCTAATTGCATTTTTTGGGCATTCATGAGCACATATTCCACAACCTTTACAATAATCATAATTTATAATGGGAAACCCATCTTCATCTACATCAATTGAGATATCGGGGCAACATCTCCAACAAATACTGCATTTAATACACTTTTCTTTATCTACCTCTGGCCTAAAAACTCTCCATGTCCCAGTCTTCTGATTAAGGGAAGGCACATTTGAAACTGGGGCCTCTGGTAAATCTTTTATTGATACTAATTTTTCTAACTTTTTCATGGGATCATTACATTGTTGTTTTATCATAAGCCTCTTTTGCGGCTTTAACATTCTCTTCTTTTTTAGAAGGCGCATTTTCTTTTATTGCTAAAATTATAGATTCAAGCATTATCTCTCCTGATATCTTAGCAAAAGCACCAAGGATAGAAGTATTTACAATCGGTGACATTTTTGAGCCCAATTTATTTTCAATTGCAATAGAAGTAGCATCAACAGTTGCAGTCTTAAAGGAAAGATTGTAGTATTTTGGATCTTTATCAGAATTTATTAGAACTACTCCATCTTTATCTAGGCCAGAAGTTACGTCAGTTACATCCATCAATGTTGGGTCCAGGACGATAATATAATTTGGTGTATAAACCTGGCTTTTTATTTTAATAGGATTTTTGTCTATTCTTGTAAAGGATGTAACAGGAGCACCTCTTCTTTCCACGCCAAAGTAAGGAAAAGCCTGAACATATTTTCCCTCTCTAAAAGCTGCATCAGCTAGTAAATTTGATGCAACTACAGCACCCTGTCCCCCTCTACCGTGAAATCTTATCTCTATCAAAAAATCCCTCTAGACTATAATGATTTTGTATTTTTAAAAAGCTTTTTACTATTAAAGCAAAAAATTGAAAGTTGATCTTAAATAGAATTTATCTTCATACCAATGCTTTTTCATAATCTTGGACAATGAATTTTTTTCCTTTTTGTATTACTTTGTGACCCTCTCTTTCCAAAAGTTGTTTCTGATAATTAATGCCACCGGGATACTTTTCAT
Organism: Methanofastidiosum sp.; assembly: GCA_013178285.1. Lineage (NCBI taxonomy): Archaea > Methanobacteriati > Methanobacteriota > Candidatus Methanofastidiosia > Candidatus Methanofastidiosales > Candidatus Methanofastidiosaceae > Candidatus Methanofastidiosum > Methanofastidiosum sp. Next base: position 58,085 of record JABLXD010000012.1, on the reverse strand, counting down.
TAACTATGCCTCCCGTTTTTAGAGTCCTCCAATAAGGGGTAATGTCTTTTTTACCTTCTAAAGCAGTCTCATTTGCAGCATGTGCACTTACCCAGGCAAAAATGCCTGTTGTCAAGGGGCACCCTATAGTTGCTCTATGTTTTTCTGCTAGCTTTTTCCTGATTTGATCAATTGTAATTAGTTTTCCTTCTGGAACAGTTTTCATTATGTCATTTACTTCAATTGGTGCCGGGATAACAACTGTTCCCTCGCCCCATCTTTTAGACATCTTATCTGTTATAGGTTCAACTTTGGGCAATCCTTTGCTATCTTCCAACTTTTCTTTCCAAGATTTACTTTTTGTACCCATCGAATCAAGATAATATTATGTTTTCAATATAAATATTTTATTGATTTGAATTATGTTTTTTTATTTCGTAATAGAGTGGGGAAACAAGCTGTTCAATAATATAGTATACAACAGGGAAAAATACAACTTCAGGCTCAAAAAACGAAACTACAATTATTGCGAGACTAATATTCTTAAAAAAAGAAGGGATAAAGATTGATTCTTTTTCTTCTTCTTTAAACTTCAGGAGATTAGAAATTATTCTTAAAAATCCCAGTGTAAAAATAATTAGAATTAAGGATAAGATTATTGAGACAAAAAGGTAGCCTTTTACCAAATTAAGTCTTTCAACGCTTTTAGAAACTGCAATGTATATAATCATCCCCATAACAAAAAAAGAAAGATTAGGGCTCAGACTCCTTTTCAACTTTTTTTTAAAAATAAATGATAATAAAACGGGCACAAATATTATGATTGCCATCTCTAAAAACATCTTTTGGGCATTAACGTTTATACTATCTCTTAAGAATAGATAGATATAAGAAGGCGTAATTAGGGGTGATGCCAAGATTGTCGTAATAATAAGGAGTAATGTAATTTCAAGCTTACCCCCTAATTCTTTAGACCACACTAGACTTGATCCAGCTGCCAGAGGTACACTCCCAGTTATTATGATTCCAACAAATAATGGAAAGTTGATTATACCCATTTTAAGTAGCAATATCCCTGATAGGAAAAAGATTATTGGAATAAATATATAGCAAGTGAAGAATCCTAATAAAAAAGGCTTTAGAAGTCCCATGTATTTTTTGTAGATATTAAAATCGACTTTAATTGTAGATAAAAAAATCAATATACTTTGTAGGAGTGGAACTATTTGGGATAACTCTTTTCCGAATATGGGAAAATAAACGCCAAGAAGTATTGAAGAGATAATTATTAATAAAGGGATTCCAATCATCAGAGATAATAAAATAGATTGATATTAAAGTTTATTGTAATATACACCTTTAATATCGGAACTTTTTATTTATTAGATTTCTAGCATATAGAATTCTCTCGTCCATTCTTTTTACCATGTGATCCCTTAGGAATGGGCGGAGTCTTTTTTTCATTTTAACATAATCTCCTTCTATTTCTTGGAAGGTACTTATTACTTTAGGATCCTGAACCCCTCTTGAGTTTTCAAGATATTTTATAAAGTTCTCAACCCTGTCTTCATAGGAGTCCCAGATCATTTTCATCCCAAGTAGTTCATCCTCGACTATTACTTCACCTTCTGTGTAATAGGGAACTGAAGGAACCTCTTCTCGTGGGATTGGTCTTTTAACAGGCTCTTTTGGGATCCCTTCTTTCTTTGGGCCATAAAAGAAATATATTACAAAAAGAATGGCTATTAAAACGACTGCACCTATTAAAACCTCGTAAATCATGCAATTAATTTATTTTATCCATATTTAAATATATTTAGTCAATTTCCTTTAATTCAACCTTTACTTCATTTAGATTAAGTTTGACTATCCCATAATAACCATCTTTCAATGGTCCGGGATTCAATAAGGCAGTTTTGCCCAGGTAGTCAATGGCCCTAGATTCATGAACGTGTCCTGAGATCGCCACCAAAGGCTGCTTTTTTTCTATAATAGTTCTAACTGAGTTACTTCCTATAGATTTATTATTTCCAATTCTATCTAGTTTAGTTCCATATGGAGGAACGTGAGTTACCAGTACCATGTTTTTATATGAGAGTTTTGACAATCCTGCCATAATATGATCTTCTTCGTATTCGGAAGGTGTCCCAAAAGGAGATTTATTTGAACCCCCAAAACCCCCGATAGTGTAGTCTGAGATCTTTAATTCTCTTTCATGAAGTGAAATTCCTTTTGAGGAAATATAGTCACTAACACCACTTTTATCACAGTTTCCAAAAACTGTATAAAAAGGCATATTTGGTATTAGATCTAATATTTCTTTTGCTTCAATTTCCCCCCCAAAGGAGGTTATATCTCCACAGCAGAGTAATAAGTCAAATTGCTTGATATCAATCGAATCAAAAAAATTTCTTAAAGAACTTTTTTTGCCATGTATATCTGTTATTACACAAATATTCATAAATTAAGAAATAATAATTTCTATTTAAAGATTTTGAAGGAGAAGGTAATAAGAAAGCATACTGGCGATATGGCTGAAATAATACCTTCTCCCAATTTATTCTCTGCCAATCTATTTTTAAACCTTATGTAATCTTTGCAATCTTTAATATTCTGCTATTATTAACATTTCGTAATCTTCAGTTGTTAATTTGTCATCTCTACTAAATGCGCCTAATTTACATCCATATATGTCAACTTTTTTAAACCCTAGGGATTTTAATAACCACATCATTTCTGAGGGAACGTAGTACCTTTCATTAGCCTTTATTTTTTTAGTATTTCCATCGTCATCGGTAATCTCTATTATTGATTTATCTCTAAATGTCATTAAGTCAAAAGTATTATCTTGGCTTTTTCCATCAACGGAGTTGGAATTAATAAAATCTTTAACAGAATGGTATAAAGGAAAAAGTCCATTTAAAGTAGTAAGGATCAATTTCCCATTATCTTTTAGAGATCTACTTGCACTTTGTAGAATCATATAGTTCATTTCATCTGTTTCCATTAAGGAGAATCCACCTTCACATAGTATAAGGGCAAGATCAAATTCTTTTTCAAATTTTAAGTATCTAGCATCTGCCTTAATGAATTCAACTTTAACTTTAGCTACTTTGGCTTTTTGTTTTGCCATTTCTAGCATGCACTCGGATAGATCAATACCAGTTACATTATGCCCTCTTTTTGCAAGCTCAATTGAGTGTCTTCCTGTTCCGCATCCAATATCCAAGATTTTTTTTGATTTATCTTTTTTTATTTCCTTTTCGATAAAATCTATCTCGCCTATCGTACCTTTAGTAAATACTTCAGTTTCATAAGTTTGGGCATAATTCTCAAATAATTCTTCATACCACTTTGCCATAAAATACTCATCATTGAATTCTTTATATTATTATTGTCAATTTAGTATACTCCAAATTATACAATAAAAATTTAAATAATAATGCCCTTATTATAGTTCATGACAAATACAAATGAAGCTCCATGTTGCCCAAAGTTTGATCCTAAAGAATGGGATGAGAAAACGCATAAATGGAAGGATAAACTGTTCATTCAGGATAATGTTAGGCAGATTTTGCATAAGCCTCTTAACATTAGTGATGTCATAACAAGTATGTGGAACAAAGCACAAGAGGCTCAAGCAGGACCTGAAATTAAGGATTTCTTGTTGTTGGCTTATGACCCTTCTCCATGGATTTCGGAGCTTTACATGACTGTTACGAAAGAAGTTCCAAATGTAAAAAATGTTAGATTAAGTGGAACTTTCATAAGCAAAGTTTTCGATGGCCCATATAAAGATGTTCCTAAATGGATAAAAGAAATGAATAGATACCTTGAGAACAAAGGAAAAAAAGCTAAGAAATATTACTTTTATTTTACCACATGCCCAAAATGTGCGGAATACTATGGCCACAATTACGTTGTTACTTTTGCAGAAGTTTAATCAATATTTAAATAAAAAAAATAATTTAAATTATTTTTCTTTCCTAAAACAAATAAACCAGTCAAGACAGTATTTCCCTTCTTCCTTTTTTTCTACTCTTTCCTTTGCCATTCCGCATGAACCAGGAGGAGGAATTATTACATCGTCACCCGGTTGCCAGTTGGCAGGTGTTGCTATTTGTTCCTTGTCTGACTTCTGCATTGCTATAAGTAACCTCTTAATTTCTTGCATGTTTCTTCCATTTGATAGTGGATAGTAAAGAATTGCCCTTATTTTTGCTTTTGTATCTATCAAAAATACTGCTCTAACTGCCTGTGTAGTAGACGCATTTGGTTGGACCATCCCAAATTTCTTTGCAACATCCATACGTATGTCTTCTATTACGGGAAATGTCACTTCTATGTTTTTCATTCCTTTATACTCAATCTTTTCTTTTATAGTTCTTAGCCAGGCTATATGTGCATAAATGCTATCAATTGACAATCCTATTAATTCACAATTTAAATCCTGAAACTCTTTTTGCATTGATGCAAAAGTCATAAATTCAGTTGTGCATACAGGTGTAAAATCTGCTGGATGGCTGAAAAGTATTACCCACTTGCCTTTGTAATCTTCTGGGAAATTAATTTCCCCCATTGTTGTTTTTGCTTTAAACTTAGGGGCGTCATCCCCTATTAATGGCATGCTTATCGGTTCTTTACCTTCTTCTTCCATATATTCACCAACTCAACATATTTTTTATGTTGCTATACCTTTTGGGAATCAAATATATATAACTTTATACATTTTGAAATATAGCTATAGTCAGAAATAGTATAAATAATATTATTTTTTATGTAATAATAAGTATTAATTAAAGAATTTTAGATTTATGCTAATTTACTTAGAAAAGAAAAAATATTAATTATCTAATTTATATAACATTAGTAAAATTATAAAGTTGTATAAAAGAAAGACTTTTTAATCAATATAATATGGTAAAATCATGTGTCTAGCAGTTCCAGGTAAAGTTTTAGAAATTAAAAACACCGTTGGAATAGTTGATTTTAACGGGGTTAAAAGAGAAGTTAGATTGGATCTTGTAGATGTAAAAATTGGCGATTATGTTATTGTTCACACAGGTTTTGCCATTGAGAAGATGGATGAGAAAGATGCTCTTGAATCTCTTAATATCTGGAAAGAACTCCTTAAAAGTGAGGAGGATTATTAGTGGATTTATATAAGGATCGAAGTGCTTCAGATACGATAATAAGAAAAATATCTGAAATATCCAAAGATGTAGGGGATGTAAATCTCTGCCATGTATGTGGGACACATGAGCATGTGATTACCCATTATGGCATAAGAGCTTTATTACCAGAAAATGTTCAAGTTGTTTCGGGACCAGGATGCCCAGTTTGCGTCACGACACAAGGAGAAATAGAGGCCGCAGTAAAAATAGCTGAAAAAGGTGCAATTGTAACTACTTATGGCGATATGATACGGGTGCCTTCTAAGAGATCACTTTCAGATGCAAAAGCTGCTGGGCTTGATATTAGATTAGTCTATAGCATTAACGATTCAATTAATCTTGCCATATCAAATCCTAATAAAAAAATAGTTCATTTTGCTATCGGATTTGAAACAACTTGCCCTACAACTGCAGTTGCGGTTCTTAATTCTCCAGATAATTTTTTTGTTTTATCTGCACACAGAGTTATCCCTCCTGCAATGGATTTATTGTTAAGTAGCGGTAAAATTAATCTTTCAGGGTTTATCGATCCGGGTCATGTTTCTACAATAATTGGAACTAAACCTTATGAACCTATATCTAAAAAATTTAATGTTCCCCAGGTGATATGTGGCTTTGAACCAAATGATATCCTTATGGGAATCTACCTTTTATTAAAACAAATTAAAGAAAAAAGAGCAGAAGTTGAAAATGAATATATTCGTGGAGTTAGAACAGAAGGTAACACTAAAGCACAAAAATTGATGGAAAAAGTATTTGAACCTTGTGACATTCGATGGAGGGGATTTCCAGTAATACCCGGTTCTGGTCTATCCTTAAAAAATGAATTTTCTAACAAAGATGCGTACAAAGAATTTAATATTGGAATAGAAGACATACCTGAAGAAAAAGGCTGTAGTTGTCCGGAAGTTTTAAGAGCAGAAAAAACCCCCAAGGAATGTAAATTATTTGGAAATATATGTACGCCTCAAACTCCAAAAGGCCCATGTATGGTTTCAAGAGAAGGGGCATGTTATATATCTTTTAAATATGAAAAATCTTTCAGGTGAAAAATATGACAATAAAAGAAAATCCATCTTGTTCTTTTAATAAGGAATGTAGATATCCAAATATAGATAAAGAAAGTTTCTGTGATGAGATGTCCTCAGTTATAGGGGATGTCAGAATAGGAAAAGGAGTATATGTTGCACCTTTTGTTTCATTAAGAGCAGATGAAGGAACTCCTATAGTTATCGGAGATGAAAGCAATTTACAAGATGGAGTCATCGTTCATGCTTTAGAGCATACTTCCGTTGAAATTGGGAAGAAAACTTCAATAGCACATGGTGCAGTTATCCACGGGCCTACTAAAATTGGGGATAATTCTTTTGTTGGATTTAGGGCAGTAATTCATAGTTCACAAATTGGAAAAGAATGCTTCATTGGGCACGGTGCAATAGTCGTTGGAGTAAAAATTGGAGATAATAAATTAGTTCCTCATGGGGCCGTAATAACTGAACAAGAAAAAGCTGACAAACTACAAAATTCAAATAAAGACTTATTCAAATTTAATGAAGGAGTACTAAGTGTAAATGGTGAATTCGCAAGGGGGTACAGACTTTAATGGATGTTTGCCAAATACTGGGAGAGAAAGGTCTTGAAAAAGCTTTAGAATACTACAATGAAGATGAATTAACCAGCATTATAGAAAAACTAGAGCTTGAAAAATTATTGAAAATTCCAGGATTTGGTAAAAAGAAGGTATTGCAAATACAAAAAGAAACATTTGAAGCAAAGACCGGCAAAAAGTATGAAGATATACTTTTTGGTGATGCTTGGGAAATATATGAAGAAATAATTTCCATATTGGTGTCTTACCCAAAAACTGAGAGGTCAAGGAATAGATTTTATCTTTACATGCCCTTAAGGGATAAAGAATTAATATTAAAAAGATTAAACTATTGTAACAAAGCAAAAAACTTTGTTCAGAGTTTAACTAAAGAAGAAATTGACAATATTTTAGTATTTCTTGAAGGTATCTCTGATTTAAAGATCCCTTCTCTAAAAAAATTCAGAGACAGAGTTTTAATAACTGACGATGAGGAAATTTCATCTAAGACTAAATCAGAATATTACGATTCTATCTATGTTTCTTCACCCCATGAAACAAGGGGCGTTAGAGAAGATTACCCTTTGATATTTTATCTATACGGAAAAGATTCCAAACTTTATGACACACTTTCGGAAATATCTGATTTCTCAATAAATATCGATGATTTTTCTATCCGAGATATTGTTCCTGAAATATACATTGAACGCTTTATTGAAAATGCCCATAAAATAAAAATGATACTTGAAATGTACAAAGTACTCTACCAAATCAAAAACAGTAGGGGGATAGCTGCTGACGATGGTGCACAATTAGATGATTATGTTCAAAAACTTCAAAAGATTTCCGATACTGTTGAATCGTTTTCTAAAGGTAATTTTCCAGACGAGAGACTAACCAAACTAAAGGGAGCATTGAATCTTGAGGAAATGGTAAAAACAAAAGAGAAGGAAATCAACGAGAGATTCTCTAAAATTATTGAAAATCAGGATATCGGTATAGCAGGCAAAGATATATTGTCAATGCTTTCTGATATAAAACATTCCGACCCTCTGAAAGCTTTTCAGAGTTATATCCCAAAACAACTTGAGGACGCATATAGAAAAATCCTAAAGGAATCAATTGACGAGCTGAATAATAAAACCGGGCTAGATGTTTCAGAGCTTTTCCCGGAAGAGGTATCATTTCCGATAGAGGCAAACAGAAATGAGCTATTTGAAATTAAAGAAAATATTCGCAAGGAAATATCTAAGAGAGAATTTGAAATTAAGAAAGAAATGATGGATATAGCAGAACTTTGGGAGTTTTTAATTCAGAGAGTTGAAGAATGTTATGATATTGATTTTTTTGTAGCAATGGGAAGATTTGCAGTTGAAAATAATCTCTCGATGCCCAAAATATCTGATAAAGGCCTAAGTTTTAGAAATGGTAAAAATGTGCTAATTCAAAATTCCATCCCCATTACATATAAGGTTGGTACAACGGAAGATTCCATTGGCGGAAATGAAAATGTGATAATACTAACAGGTGCCAACTCAGGAGGCAAAACTACCCTTTTGAAACTTATACTTACTATCCAGATTCTTTTTCAAATGGGATTTTTAGTGCCTGCCGATAATTCATATACTTCTATTTTTGATGAGGTCGGATTCTTATCAAAACATAGGGGTGAATCAAGAGGGGCATTTGAAACTAGCCTTAAAAGACTAGTACCATTAGCAATTGAGGAAAAAAAGAGATTATTATTGATTGATGAACTCGAAGCAATTACTGAACCCGGTTCTGCGGCTAGAATAATCGGTACATTTCTAAATTTCTTAAGAAGTTCGAATACTTTGTGTGTTATCGTTACACATCTTGGGGAAGATATTTTATCCTCTATCAAATCAATAGAGGGAAAGTTACCTGAAGATATGAGGGTAGATGGTATAGAAGCAAAAGGATTGGATGAATCCTTAGAGCTAATTGTGGATAGACAACCAGTATTCTATAAAGCTGGAAAAAGTACCCCTGAATTAATTGTTGAAAGACTTTCCAAAACAACCGAGGGAAAAGAAAAAGAAATATATCAAAAAATGGTCGAGGTTCTAAGACAAAAACCATAACCTTTTTAATTAAATAAGTTCGTGTTTTTTCATGGGAGTTTATCAGCCTCAAGACTATGTTATCTATATAGGAATTCTTTTAGTCTTATTGGCTTTTGCATTAAAGTTTCTTTTCAACAAAATAAAAATCGATAAGACTTTCATAATTGCGATTTCACCTTATATGATAATGGCAGTAGCCCTTAGGGTATTGGCAGATGTCGGATTTTACGAAAGATCAAAATTCTGGAATATTACTCCTGGAGTGTATATAGTAACCTTCATTCTTGCATTTTCCATGATATTAGTTGGATTTGAACTTGAAAAGAGAAATATTGTGGCCTATTGGAAACTTCCTTTCACAGTTGGAATTATTGGAATGATCTATTTTTTAGTAAACTTAGTTCCTTTTTTTAACTATCCTTTGAGAATATTAGTTCCTATATCTATGGCTTTAGGGATAACATTAGCAGTATACTTTTTATCGACTTTATTTTATAAACCTCTTAAAGAGTTTGAGAACACTGCAATACTATTTGGCCATTTGCTTGACGGGTGTGCTACATTTATTGCAATTGATTATTATGGCTTTGGAGAAGAACACTTGTTGCCTCTTTTTTTAATTAATCTTTCCGGTACCGCTTTAGTTATGATACCCTTAAAATTAATATTGATCCTTGTTGTAATTTACTTACTTGATACCTTATACAAAGAAGAAAGAAAAAACTTTAAGGAAAAAGAAGTTTCAATTTTTAAATATAAATTTAAGCTTACAAATTTGATGATGAATAACTTTTACTTATCTATTAAAGTATTAATCTTCATACTTGGATTTGGCCCTGGATTTAGAAATGCTCTTTTACCATCCCTTTTTTGATTCAAAAGACTTATTAATAGTATCAAAGAGTTATTCTTATGGAAAATCCTATTCACATAATTAATCTTTCAAGAATGGTTGTAATGGGCTCAGACCTTTGGAGTTCAGTTAAAACAACTGTTGAGAAATTAGGATATAAAAATCCTGTCGTCCTTGATGATTCAATTACAAGAGGGATTGTTGGGAAAAAAGTATCTGACGACTTAAATTGTGACCACCACGAAGTGAAAACTGCTACAATGGCAGAAGTAGATTTAGTTGCTGATCTTTTGAAAAAAGGAAAATACGATATAGTTGTTTCAATAGGTGGCGGGTCAGTTATAGATGTTGGGAAGTTGGCATCATTTAATATTTCTATACCGTTTATTAGCTATCCAACTGTAGCTTCTCATGATGGAATAGCTTCCTCTAGAGCATCAATTAGAGATGGCGAAAAGAAATTATCAATTGAAGCGCAACCTCCTATTGCAATAATAGCAGACACAAAGATAGTATCTCAAGCCCCCTATCGTTTCATTGCTTCAGGGTGTGCAGATCTCATATCAAATTATACTGCTGTTTTGGACTGGCAACTTGCACATAAACTGAAAGGTGAATATTATAGCGAACATGCAGCATCATTATCCTCTATGAGCGCAAAGGTGACAATTGACAATGCCGATGTTATAAAAGAGGGATTGGAAGAATCGGCAAGAAAAGTTCTGAAAGGACTTATATCTTCTGGTGTAGCTATGAGTATTGCAGGCTCCTCCAGACCTGCATCCGGAGCAGAACATGCATTTGCACATGCACTTGACATGGTTGCAGAAAAGCCTGCAATGCATGGCGAGCAATGCGGAGTTGGATCTATAATGACAATGTACCTTCATAGAGAGGACAAATACAAAACAATCAAGGAAGCTTTAGAAAAAATAAAGGCACCAACAAATGCTCAAGAACTTGGGATTTCTGATAAGGAAATTATAAAAGCTTTAACAATGGCGCATAAAATTAGAGACAGGTACACAATACTTGGGGAAAGTGGGCTTACTGAAAGAGCAGCTACTAAACTTGCCAAAGTAACGGGGGTTATAGATTGATACTTACCCTCCTGCCCAAAAATCTTGCAAAGCCAGGATTTTCTTTTGTAGCTGGGAAGGGGGGTGATGAATGCAAAGAGTGCAGATTTTTCAAGACATGTGTTGAAAATTTGAAGCCTGGAAGGATATATACTGTTTTTTCAGTAAGAAATATTGAACACCCTTGTAAAATTCACGATTCAGGCGTTAAAATAGTTGAAGTAAAAGAATCTCAAATTGAAGCGGCAATCCCTAAAAAGTTTGCAATTGAAGGTGCAACAGGAATATTCTCATTCTCTTGTGATGAAAGATGCCAATACCATGATTTATGTATCCCAGATGGTATAAACATTGGCGATAAATTTCACATTATTGCAATCAAAGAGAAACTTGAATGTCCTATAGGCAATAATATCCAAAGAGTAATCCTGAAAAGAAAAGATTAGTAACTAGATCTAGATTTTTCTCCTCTAAATAGGATATCTAATACTATTATTGGGATCATTATTGCTATTGGCATAACAGATTTAGTTTTCTTTTTCATTTTTACCACTCTTAATTATTATTGTAAAGCAATAGTATATAAATTTTTCTATTTGTTGAATTATAATATTTTAATATATTTTTTTAATTATGAATATTAATGTTCATAACCAACATGGTTGAACTTTAACTTGTATTATTAGAGGGAATACTATAATCAAATAAGAATTTATTAGTTAATAAAATTAATAATAGTATATACTTAATTCACCTTGAATTTAATTCTTATTTATCATTAACATAACAAATAAAATTCAATGGTCTGGTATATTTTTATTATTGCTTTAAAATTATTCTCTTTTTTTGAATACTGATAGTAGTAACATTTATATATATTAACGTTAGAGATAATGATGGTGAGCATCAATGGAAGAAAATGCCGAAGAGGCCATTATAGAGTATCTTAAAGGTGTGAAAATAGGTGCTACTCCTTCAGAGATTGCTGATAATCTTAATATGTCTAGGGCCACCGCTGTAAAGTATCTTGAAATAATGAGGGCAATAGGATTAGTTGACTATAGAAGAATTGGTATGGCAAAAGTTTATTTTGTTGCAACAAAGCTCTCATATGCACAGCATGTTCTTCTCCGAAAAACTAGAGACTTGATAGAATCAATTAAAACTGCAGATGAGCACATTAAAGTGTTGGAGAAAATTCTCACTATACATATTAGTATAATGCAAACCTATAATGCCGAAGATAGAGAAAAGTTCATTAAACTATTCAACGATACAATCGACAAGATAAAAAAAGGGGAAAATACGGTAGGTAAATAAACTTTTTCTTGCAAGAAATCTGCTCCAATTTTATTTATAACAATAAAATTTATAATCCCTTTATATTCATTCAGAAATGGTGGAGTCGTTGAATTATACTAAATATGAAAAAGTCAGAATTATTGGGGCCAGAGCCCTTCAAATATCCTTAGGTGCACCCATATTAATTGAAACATCTATTCTTGACCCTATTAGAATAGCACAAGAAGAAATGAAGAATGGAGTAATTCCGATAACAGTTGTAAGGGATTAGCCTTATGGGCGTAAATCTGGGCGAAATAGTTCCCAAGAAGAAAATTGATATCTCTGATTTAAAGGGTAAAAGTGTGGCAATTGATGCCTATAATGCACTTTACCAATTTTTAGCAATAATAAGGCAAAGGGATGGTACCCCTCTGAAGAATTCAAAAGGAGACGTAACATCTCATTTATCAGGACTTTTCTACAGAAGCGTTAATTTTATTGAACAGGGAATTAGACCAATTTATGTTTTCGATGGAAAACCTCCTGAACTTAAATTTCAAACAATTGAAAAAAGAAAAGAAATTAAAGAAGAAGCGAGAGAAAAATATATTGATGCTAAATCAAGAGGGGATTTTAAAGAAGCGAAAAAATATTCCCAGATGACCTCCTCTTTGAAAGGAGATATGATTACTAGTTCTAAAGAATTATTAACTTCAATGGGGATACCTTATATTGAAGCACCCTCAGAAGGAGAAGCTCAGGCCGCATATGTAGTATTAAAAGGAGATGCCGATCTCTCTGCATCGCAAGATTACGATTCAATTCTCTTTGGAGCTCCTACATTGGTAAGAAATCTAACGATATCTGGAAAAAGAAAGATTCCTGGAAAGGATCTATTTGTAGATGTCGTTCCTGAAATTATAGATAACCAAGGTGTTTTAAATAATCTAAATCTTTCGAGAAAGCAATTGATTGAAGTTGCAATACTTATTGGAACGGATTATAACCCTGGAGGGGTAAAAGGAATTGGGCCTAAAAAAGCAATTGAAATTGTAAAAGATGGGAAATTTGGTGAATATGGAGAATTTGACCAAATTATTAATCTATTTTTAAACCCAGAAGTCACGGATAACTATAATATTTCATTTGAAAAATCAGATAAAGATAGAATTATAAAATTATTATGCGACAAATATGAGTTTTCTGAACTTAGGGTAGAAAAAGGGATAGAAAGAATTGATTTTTCTCTAGAAAATACTTTGAAGCAGAAAACTCTTGATATGTATTTCTAAATCTTAAATCTCTTTAATATATTTTTGATCTCTAGAGGTTCGCTGATAGTATAATCAACTATTGTTTTCAATTCATTTTTTCTCTTAGATTCACTTTCTAGTATTAAGAAACTCACATCGGCTTCTTCAAAAGCACCTTTATCATTAATATCGTCGCCGACCATTATAACCTGTTCATAAGTCTTTTTTAGATTTGATATAATCTTCTTCTTTCCGTCGGGATCCACCTGAGGGAAAACAAAGTTATCAACTATTCCAAGCCTTTTTGCTAGTGGGTAAACAGAACAAGGATTATCTCCAGTCGCAAGATATACATCCATACCTTCTGATTGAAGAAAATCAAATAATTCAAAGACTCCGTCCTTAATTTTTCCAGATGAAGCGACTATATATGTTATCATTTCTTTTTTTGAATCAACAACAACTCCGCATCCAACTAAGGTACAAATATCAAATTCTTTTTTTAATTTTTTTATAGTTTCATTAACTTCTTCGATAGTTATCTTTTCTGACCATTCAAGTATTTTATTTTTATCAATAACGGCAGTCGATCCCTTAAAAACAACTTCAAAGCCTAATTTTTGTTCTCTTATTGATTGGCCAAGGTTTTTTTTAGGGTCTTCTTGTAAAAAAGTAAGTCTTGGGTCTGTGGCTATAGTTACAAGGAAAAGATTTGGATCATCTTCAATTAGTTCTATACAAGATTTGTGGTAAATAAACTCGTTTTTTTCCAAATCTTTTGATACTCTCTTCGTATCAACAAGTGTTCCCGATTTATCAAATACTATTGCTATCATGGTGAACGTTTATTTTTACTTTTGAAATAATTTCATCAAGTTTTTCTTGAGGGCAGCTTTGCCCTCTAATTATTCCACTAACTATATCTACTACTCTTCCCTTTGTAGTTCCATTTTCATTGTTAACAGTCTTTACACCTATCTTTTCAAAATCTTCAAACGTAACAGGGGCTTGACATGCAACTATTGCATCAATTGGAACAAGATCTAGAATAAATTTGGATTTGTAAACAACATGAGTTCTAATATTCCCAAGATGAATTATTGCTAATTTAAATTCGTGTAATATTTCAACTTCTTTTTCTTCGATTCCAAATAAAACACTAACTCCAGAAGATGGAGCTTCAGGAGGAACACCATTGCCCGCATTTAACACCATAACACTTGTCTTAATTCCTGCTTCTCTCATTGCATATGTTATCTCGCATATTGGTTTTGTAATATGCCTCCTTCCAGGGCTCATTGCTATTGCTATAATATCTCTACCTGCATCCGCAAAAGTTCCCCTTTGGGCAAGTCCACCTCCAAGGCCCATGCCCCCGCCCATCCTACATTGGACCATATGGGTATTCCTTCCGATCATAGAATCAACTATACAACAGTTTAATTTATTATTTTAAAACTTTACTGTCAATACTCTATTTTTTGAATTATTATTAGAAAAGATTTATAAACGACTAATCGTCCTTTATGCAGATTAGAAGGTGGTTTTTTGCCTGAAGAATGTAAAGATGAGAGGAAAAAAATAGATGCTGTAATGACTGTAATGAATGCATGGGTTTATGGAATCGAAAAAACGGCAAACAGTTTTTTTGGAAAACCTGAAGCATTTTATAGGCAATGGATTATTATTTCTCTTCGACCTTTTATAGCCAAATGGAAAGAACTCGGAGCAGAGTTTAAATATGATCTTGAAGGTTTTGATGCTGCTAAAATGTATGTAGAAGAAGTTTCTAAAACTGGTTTCATGGAAAGAAAAGATCATGAAATCAAAGGTGACAGTGAGAATTTTATATACACTGTTCAAAAATGTCCTTACAATGAACATTGTAATATGCTTGTTACTGATGATAAAATAGAAAAACTAGCTTGTTTAAGAGCAATGGCCATTATCGGAGCAATAGAAAACTCAAAGCCAGGGGAATCAAAAAAGTGGGAATATAAACCACAATTCAAAAACGGTGGCCCATGTGTTATTGAGTTTAAGAAGATTAAGAAGTGAATTCGATGCTTTCAAAGCAAGAGAAGATTATTCTAAAGACACTCGGTAGTTTAAAAGGAGAATCAAACCCAGAAGAAATAGCAAGTATTTCAAATCTGCCTGAAGTTGCAGTTATGAGAACGCTCCTTTATTTATCAAGTAAAAATCTAGTTATTGTCGATGAAAAAGCTGTTTCTAATTTAGTCTTGTCAAAAGAAGGGAAGAAAAGTATTGAAAAAGGACTTATTGAAAAAATATTTGTCAGGAGTATAAACGATAAAATCTCATTAAATGAAATTGGGCTTTCCGAAGAAGAAAGAAATATTGCAATAGGGATGGCTAGAAGAAATGGCTGGATATCCATTGAGAAAATTAATGATTCCCTGTCATTTTCTCTAACAGACAAAGGAAAAATCGCTTTAAATGAAAAAACTCCCGAAGAGAATGCTTTAGAAGATATATCAAATAATAAAAAAGTTAATGATAATCTAGTAAATATTCTAATTAAAAGAAAACTTGTCGAGAAGAAAATAGATACTATCAGGAAAGTACATCTTACCGAATTGGGCAAAAGTGAAGTATCTAAGGGTATAGAGATAACTGAAGAAGTTTCAGAATTAACTCCTGAAATGCTAAAAAATCAAAGTTGGAGAGACATAGCTTTAAAGAGATTCGATGTTACTTCAAATGTCAAAGTAGTTTATCCTTCGAGAAAGCATTTTGTAAATCAAGCAATAGAATATATTAGGAAGATATGGCTAGAAATGGGATTCAAAGAAATGTCTGGGCCAATGATCGATACCTCTTTTTGGGTTTTTGACGCATTATTTCAACCTCAAGACCATCCCGCTAGAGATATGCAAGATACCTTCTTTATAGATTCTCCAAGGTATGGTGCAATTGATCCAAAATTATTAGATAAAATTTGTTCAATGCATGAACATGGAGGCAACATAGGTTCAAAAGGTTGGGGTTATGACTGGAACAAAAGAATTAGCGAAGAATACGTCTTAAGAACTCATACCACTTCCTTATCTGTAAGGACTCTTAGTAGTTTAAAACCTGAAGATTTACCTGCAAAATTTTTCTCAGTCGGCAAGGTTTTTAGAAATGAAAAACTTGACTGGAAGCACCTCTTTGAATTTTATCAGACTGATGGAATAGTTGTTGATGAAGATGCAAACTTTAAGCATTTACTTGGTTACCTTAAACGCTTCTTAAATAAAATGGGACACTCTAAAATAAGATTTAGACCTGCATACTTCCCTTACACAGAACCAAGTATAGAAGTTGATATTTATAATAAAGACAAAGGTGAGTGGGTAGAACTTTTAGGCGCAGGAATTTTCAGACCTGAAGTAGTAGTTCCTCTCTTGGGTAAGGACATACCAGTGCTTGCATGGGGCCCAGGATTTGGAAGACTCATAATGGACTATTACGGATTGACAGATATCAGGCAAAAATATATGAATGATCTTGAAATGATGAAAAAATTACCTATTTGGATAAAAGGATGATAAGATGCCAACTGTTAATTTTGATAAGAATGAATTCATATCATTGCTCGGAAAAGCTGTTGATGATAAAACTCTGAGCGATAGAATCTCAATGATTGGTACAGATTTAGAGAAAGTAAATCCTGAAATTGTTGTTGAAATTTTTCCAGATAGGCCAGATATGTTGTCTATCGAAGGATTTACTAGTGCTTTGAAGGGCTTCATGGGATTAGAGAAAGGGCCTATTGAATTCAAAGTTCATAAGTCAAATTACGAAGGGTCTGTTGACCCAAAAGTAAAATCTGTAAGGCCTTTTGCAGTTGGCGCAATTGTTAAAGGAATAAAATTTGACGATGACACAATTAAATCTTTAATGCAGATTCAAGAAAAATTACATATCACTCACGGGAGGAATCGAAAGAAAGTTGCAATAGGGGTACATGACTTAGATACGATTAAATTTCCGATTACATACACTACAATGCCCAGAGATTTCTCATTTATACCTTTAGAATTTGATAAAAATCTAACTATAGATGAAATATTGAAGACACATCCTAAAGGAATAGCTTATGCACATCTATTATCAGAATTTAAAGAATGCCCAATTTGGATAGATAGCAGTGGCAAAGTATTATCAATGCCACCTATTATTAATGGAGATCATACAAAAGTAACTGAGAAAACAAAAAATCTTTTTATTGATATAACAGGCACGCATAAAAAGAGCATTGAATACGCGTTGAATATAATTTTGATGGGGCTTTTCATTAGAGGGGGAGAGATACATTCTTTTAAACTAACGGATGAAGGAAAAGAGTTGATTTATCCGGAACTTACTCGAGAAAAAATGGAACTGGATTTATCATATTCAAATAAAATCCTTGGACTAAATTTATCTGAAAATGAAACTGCAGATTTGTTATTGAAAATGCGATATGGAATATCTTCAAAGTCTAAAGGTAAAATTGTCGTAGAAATCCCCGCATATAGGGCAGATATCTTACACCCTATAGATATAGTTGAGGATATCTCTATTTCTTATGGATTTGAAAACTTCATCCCCGAAATACCTGAAATAGCGACAATTGGGCAAGAAAATCCTATTGAAATATTTGTAAGAAAAGTAGAAGAAGTGATGGTAGGATTTAATTTCTTTGAAGTCAAAAATTATATCCTTTCAAATGAAGATGTCCTGATTACCAAAATGCTTGATAATAAAAGAAAACTTGTAAAGACAATAAATGCAGTAAATACAGAATTTGATACAGTAAGATGTAGCTTGCTACCTTTATTACTAAAAGCATTAGTTTCAAATTCACATTATGAGTACCCTCAGAATATATTTGAAGTAGGAATAGTTGTACCTGATCAAAATTTAGTAGAAAAACAATATCTTTCTTGTGCAATTTGTCACCCAAATGCAAACTTCTCTGAGATAAAGGGGATAATTAATGGCCTTATTTCTTCATTTGGACTTCAGTATTCAGTTAAAGAAGAAGATTATCCTTACTTCATTGAAGGAAGGTCTTGTTCCTTAGATATTGGGGGCATTCTTATAGGAAAAATGGGAGAGTTGCATCCTGAAGTGTTGTATAATTTCAAATTAGAAATGCCAGTTTCTGCATTTGAAATAGATCTTTCAGCAATATTTGAAATTTTCAAAGAAAAGATACAAGGGTAAGTACTATTCCAGATATTATCGGTATAGATAAATTATCATTTACCTTTATTAAATATCCTTCTGCAAATGTTGCCGCAAGGGCACCAATAATTGCTAAAAATGGATTTAATATCAATAATCCAATAAGAAAACATGAAATAAAACAAGCAAAACTACCCTCTAAAGATTTCCTTCCGCCCATATACTTTGTATTCCCAAATTTTTTACCGACCATAGCTGAAAAAAAATCTCCAATAGAATTATAAGTAATCGCAGCAATAGCGATGTATTTATCAAATAAAAGAACTGCAAAAAATGAAGAAATAATAAAATAAGTTGCAGCCGACAAATCAACTTCTTCATAATCTCTTACAGTTTTTCCTACAACTTTTGGAATAAATTCAATCCCAAAATTGTATCGTAATCTTAAAAATTCTATAAATACAAAAAGTAATACTAAAATTGACATCCCAAATATTGCGTCTTTTTTATCAAAAAATATATAATAATTTATTGGAATTAATAATCCTATTTCATGGAATATTTTTCTTCTTAGTTCAGAATCCATGTAAATCCTCATTAAATATATAAATACTATAGGCAGGGGTATTTTAATGTTTGGGGTAACTAGATGAAGCTAATAATAAGTTCAGAATTAGATAAAGCAGGAGAAAATATTAGGGAAAACTTACTTCAAAAATATCCCTTTGAAAAACTTGAAAATAATTATTTTTATGATAAGAATAAAGATGCTTTAATAGTAAGAATTAAAAATGAAACTATTTACACTGATTTTCCAGAAATTATTATTCAAAAAGAAGTGGCCGATTATGAACTGACAAAAATAGATTCAATTTTTTTTGCAACAAGACATAAATCCGTTGCTAAAATTCCAACATTGACTTGCCATACCCCGGGAAATTTTGGCAAGGCCGATTATGGTGGAAAAGATGATCTAGTTTCTCCTTCCAATCCAGTATTCCAAAAAATAGTGTTAAACGAAATTATGAATTTGTCAAAAAAATTGGATATATCTTTTGAAGTATCCCTTGAAGCCACACACCATGGCCCTTTGACCGGACTTCCTACAACATTCATCGAGATAGGAAGTGATGAAACCTATTGGGGAATAAAAGAAGCTGGAGAAGTAATAGCTTCCGCAATTTATACTTCTCTTTCATATAATCAAAAACAAAAGTCTTATAGAATTGCCGCAGGTGTTGGCGGAGGCCATTATTGCCCTAAATTTACCGAGATGATGTTGAATACAGATATTGCTATAGGCCATGTTATTGCAAAGTATAACACTCCTGTAACAGATTCCATGCTTCATGAATTAATTAAAAAAAGTGAACGCCTAGACGTTATCCTTTTAGACTGGAAGGGTATTAAAGAACGGTCAGATTTAAAAGATAAACTAACTAATCTAGGTATATCATTTGCAAAAACAAGTGATATTGAAAAAGAATAAGGATTACCACTAAAGAGAAGCATTGTAATTATCATTATTAAGCAAAAGCTTTATATACTATTAACATATATAGATTACAAATAGGAGTTTTATGTTACCAATATTAAGTAGCTACATTAATAATAAGGGGGAGTTATATGAGGTCTGTTATTGAAGATGCCATTGAGAGGGCGGTAACAGAAAAAGAGATAGTTAAAGATCATCGCTATACTTCTGTAGATGAGGAACTTGAAAGAGTACTCAGAGACTCAAGGGCTAAAATTAAAGTAGTAGGAACTGGTGGAGCAGGGTCTAATGCTATCGACCGATTAATGGAAATTGGAGTTATTGGAGTTGAGGCAGTAGCCGTCAATACAGATGCCCAAGATTTATTGGACACAAGAGCCGATAAAAAGATTTTGATAGGGAAAGAAGTCACAAGAGGCTTGGGAGCAGGCAACGACCCAAAAATAGGGGAAGAATCCGCAAGAGAAGACGAGAGGACTATAAAAGATGTCCTCGAAGGAAGTGACATGGTTTTTGTTACTTGTGGACTTGGCGGTGGAACTGGAACAGGCTCTGCACCAGTAATAGCCGAAATAGCTAAAAAACTTGGGGCACTTACTGTCGCAGTAGTTACATTACCTTTTACTGTCGAAGGTCTAAGGAGACAAAGAAATGCAGAAAAAGGACTTGAAAAATTAAGAAAAGTTACAGATACGGTTATTGTTATACCAAATGATAAATTACTAGATATAGCCCCTGGCTTACCTATAAATGCAGCATTTAAAGTTTCTGATGATATTTTAATAAGGGCTGTTGGTGGGATAGCTGAATTAATTACAAAGCCCGGACTAGTTAATGTTGATTTCGCTGATGTTAGATCAGTAATGAGAGAGGGAGATGTTGCAATGATCGGAATGGGAGAATCCGATACAGAAAATAGGGCAAAAGAAGCTATTACTGAAGCATTAAGCAGTCCTCTAATAGATGTAGATGTAACAGGTGCAAAGGGAGCATTAATTAATATTACCGGAAGTTCAAACATGAAACTCGAGGAAGCAGAGAAAATCGTTGAGCATGTAACAAATGAACTTGAACCAGATGCCCAAATAATTTGGGGTGCAATGATAAACGAAGATATTAAAAACGGACTTAGAGTTATGGTAGTTCTTTCAGGGGTCAAATCACCTTACATATTCGGAAGAAAAGAAACTGAGATGCTCATTGAAAGCGAAGCGCCTGTTAGAGGAATAGATCTTGGAATAGAATACATTTAAAAAGGATTCTTATTAATTAGCCTCATGGCAGAGGCTAATCTAAAGAAAAAAGAAAGAGCAAGAAGTTGGGTTTCCGAGTACACGAGAGTACTTAAACTTGCTAAGAAGCCTGGAAGAAAAGAGTATTCACTCACCTCCAAAGTTACTGGAATAGGAATAGTATTGATTGGAATAATTGGGTATCTAATAAAATTTGTTTCAGTCATAATTCAAAATTTTGGGGCATAAATTTCTTTTCCAAAGGCTAAACTTTTTAAATCTTTGAGTACCTTTGATTTTGCTATTATTGTGGGAGAGAATGTGATGGATGATGACGAGAATCCAATCTTTGCATTAAAGGTAGCTGTTAATCAAGAACAGAATGTAGCAAAGATGATAGAGGGAAAAGTAAAAACTAACAACCTTAAAGTTTATGCAATCTTAGCACCAGAAACCTTAAAAGGGTATGTTTTCATTGAGGCGAGTGATAAAGGGGCTGTAGAAGAAGCCATTCAAGGCCTTCGAAATGTAAGAGGGATTCTTGAAGGTAAAATTGCTTTCGATGAAATTAGTCATTTCTTAGAGGCAAAGCCATCCGTATCCGGTCTTGCAAAAGGAGACATTGTTGAGTTAATAGCTGGTCCGTTTAAGGGCGAAAAAGCTAAGATAATAAGAGTGGATAAAGGTAAAGAAGAACTTACAGTTGAACTTCTTGAAGCAATGGTACCAATACCGGTTACTGTTAAAGGAGATTACGTCAGGATTATAGAGAAAAAGAGCTAGTGGTGATATAATGGGAAAAGAGAGATCTGTTACCTCACTTGTTGATGGAGGAAAAGCTACTGCCGGTCCACCTTTAGGGCCCGCTTTAGGTCCTCTTGGTATTAATGTGGGAAAGGTTGTTGCCGAAATAAATGAGAAAACTAAAGATTTTCAGGGAATGAAAGTACCCGTGAAAATATTTGTCGATGAAAAAAAGAATTTTAGAGTCGAGGTCGGCGTTCCCCCTGCTTCCGCATTAATTCTTAAAGATCTTAAATTGGAAAAAGGATCTTCTACACCATCTTCAAGCAAAGTTGGGGACATAAGTATAGATGCACTGGTTAAAATTGCCAAGATGAAGGAACCTTCTTCTTTATCTCCTACTATCGCAGGCGTAGTAAAAGAGATCCTCGGAACATGTGTTTCCATGGGGGTAACCTGCGAAGGAAAAGATCCAAGAGTAGTACAAAATGAGATAAATGAAGGAAAATACGATAATTTAATTAAATAAGGAGGAATAGTTTTGAAAGATGCCGTATTACGAGCGGTGAAGAAGGCGAAGGAAACTTCAAAGCCGAGAAACTTCACACAGTCAGTGGAGATGAGCATTAATCTCCAAGGGCTAGACATGAAAAAAACACAAAATCGTATCAAAGAAGACTTTGTTTTACCTAACGGAAGGGGCAAAGATGTTAAAATTGGTGTCTTTGCTTCGGGCGACATGGCTTTAAGGGCCAAAAAGGAAAACTTGTCAGTATTTGATCAAGAAGACATAGAAAAATTCGCAAAGGACAAAAAAATTGCAAAAAAAGTTGCAAATAGTCATGATTTTTTCATAGCGCAAACAGATTTCATGACCTTAGTTGGAAAATCTTTAGGTCCAATCTTTGCGCCAAGAGGAAAAACACCTGCACCTTTGCCTCCAACTGCTCCGCTCGAACCTATACTAAATAAATTGAAAAAGACAGTTAAAATAAAAAGTACTAATCAGTCTGTGATTCATACTTTTGTTGGCTCCGAAAAAATGGACGATGAAATGTTAGCTGAAAACATTTCAGAAGTTATTAAGTTTTTTGAAAAGAAACTTGAAAAAGGATTTGACAATATAAAGTCTATTTATATAAAGACCACCATGGGGCCTTCGGTAAAACTGGAGGATTTTAAATGAAGGGAAGAGTAGCAGTAAAAGGACAAGTAGCGGAATGGAAATCCGAAGAGGTAGATTCCCTTAGAGACATGATTAAATCTTCTCCTGTTGTAGGGGTAGTTGATCTTCAAAATATTCCTGCAAAACAGTTGCAAAACATAAGGGAAGAGCTGAGGGGCAAAGTTACTTTTAGAATGTCTAAAAATAATTTAATGAAGATCGCTCTCGAAAAAACTGAAAAAGAGCAACTTAAAGATCACATTAACGCCGGAGCAGCATTCATTTTTTCCAATGAAAATCCATTCAGAATTTATAAACTTTTACAAAAATCTAAAGCACCTGCTCCAGCAAAACCAGGTGACGTTGCAAAGGCGGATATAGTAATCTCTCAAGGAAGTACTGGATTACCACCAGGTCCACTTGTAAGTGAGCTTCAATCTCTTGGAGTTCCTGCTAAAATTGATAAAGGGACGATATCCATTGAAAGAGATACTGTATTTGTTAAACATGGAGAAACAATATCTAAAAAAGTTAGCGAGATACTTTCTCAACTTAAGATTGAACCAATGGAAGTTGGAGCAGATTTAGCAGCTGCTTATGAAGAAGGATTAATATTCAAGCGAAATGTTCTAAGTATAGACGATGTTGAAACTAGAAACAACATAATAAAAGCATTCACTAAAGCTTTAGCATTATCCTTTGATAGAAGAATATTCACAAAAGAAAGCGTAAAACTATTAATACAGCAAGCTACAATTAAATCAAAGTCCTTGGCAATTGGCGCAAATATAGTTTCCCCAGAAACAATAGGCCCAATTATGTCAAAGAGCGTTGCTCAGGCTCTAAGTCTATCTAGATTGTTAAACGGTGCAGCATTGGACGATGAACTAAAAAATAAGTTGAACGTAGTTCAATCAGCTGCTCCTGCTGAAAAAAAAGTAACTGAAAAAAAAGTTGAAGAAACTAAAGATGATAAAGATAAAGATGGGGACGCCGGATTAGAAGGTCTAGGGGCCCTATTTGGTTAATTAATGGAGGTGTGATTATGGAATATGTATATGCTGCGATGATCCTTCATGAGGCTAAGAAGGAAATAAATGAAGCGAATTTAAACAATGTTTTAAAGGCTGCCGGTGTGACAGTCGATGAGGCCAGAATTAAAGCTCTTGTATCTTCATTAGAAGGTGTAGATATTGAGGAAGCTATAAGCTCTGCTTCAATGCCAGTTGCACATGCACCTGCAGCTGCACCAGCAGCAGGCGCTTCAGAACAAAAGCCTTCTGGAGAATCAAAGAAGGAAGAAAAGAAAGAAGAAGCAGAAGAATCAGCACTTGAAGGTTTAGGCGCTCTCTTCGGTTAATTCTTTTTCAATTATTTTTAATTTTCTCTTTTTAAAACCTTTACATATGACATATGTTTCTCTACTAGCAGACCTTGAAGACTCAGGTTTTGATATTTTAACATAATGAAATTCATTTTTGAGGTCATCTATCAATTCTTTTGTACCTTCTCCTTGAAATATTTTTATCAATAGATTTCCTTTGTATTGTAATAAATTTAGAGATAATTCCAAGGCCCTGTAACAAAGGTCAATCGACTTCTGATGGTCAAGAGACCTAATGCCAGAAGTATTTGGGGCCATATCTGAAATAATCGTATTAAACTCTTCTTTAATCTCTTTAACTTTATTTATTGTTTCATCTTCAAATATATCGCCTTGGACAAAAAAAGAATTTGGAAATTTTTCTTTAACTATTTTTAAATCAACACCCACTACAAGACCTGTTTCTCCAACAAATGTAGATGCTATTTGCATCCACCCTCCTGGCGCAGCTCCGAGATCTAGAACGCTATACCCCTTTTTTATTAAATTGAATTTTTTATTGAGTTGGATTAGTTTAAATGAGGCCCTAGATTTATACCCCTCTTTCTTTGCCATCCTATGGTAACCATCTTTTTGTTGGTACATAATTAATATTCTATAAAAACTCTTTTAAATGTATATTTTCCCCTAGAAACGTGCCGAATCTTATTGAATCTTCTTCTTACTGGAATTCAAAAGGAATACTACTTGACAGAATGGGAAAACACAAGGACGCATTAGAATGTTTTGAAAAAGCTAAATCTATTGACCCTCAAGACATTGACGTTATTACTAATATTGGCATATCTTTTGATAAACTAGGAAAACCAGAAGAGGCATTAAAATTTTATGACATAGCTCTTAAAAAACAAGAAGATACTAAAACTCTTTACAATAAAGGCATTTCCTTATCAAAAATTGGGAAGTATTCTGATGCTGCAAATTGTTTTAAGAAAGTTTTGAGTGAAGAAAAAAATAATAAAAATGCAATTATTAATCTAGCAATAGCACTTCAAAAAATGGAAAGATTAGAAGAAGCCATTCAACTCCTTAAAGAATGGGGTGAATTTGACTATGTATATACAAGAGCACAATTAATGCTTGAAAATGGTAAAAAACAGATTGAAGATTCAATAAATCTATTACAAATGTGCCTCAACGAAAATCCTGAAAGTATACCTTCTCTTGAGAATATTGCTTATGCCTTAAAAATGTTGGGCATGGAGGGAGAGTCATTACGGTACTTAGAAAACGTCAGACATCTTTATTCTGAAAGAAGAAAAGTAGAAGAAAAAATTAAAACATTAAAGGATCTTTTGGTAAATTGTTTATCAAATTATGAAAAAATCGGCCTAAATTTAATGGCAAAAAAAGATTTGGGCAAAAATTATAATTTTTATAAAGATATTTTTGAAGGTCTTTACAAAGACATCTTGCAAATTGATGAAGATTATTCGTCTTTCTTAGATAATTATGGTAAAAGGTCTATATCTTCTTCTAATGTATATATTAAAGAGCTTCTTGTTCGAGTTAATAGTTTAAGTGAGAGCCTTGAAACTCTTAATGTGAAAATAGATGAAGACATTGGAAGACCAAGTCTAAGGTATATTTTTTATATTTTAGACTCATTAGAAAGAAAAAAAGAATCTGAAATTCAATTGTATTTAGTTAATAATGGGGACATGGAAGCTTTTGAGATATCTATTTTTATAGAAAAGAACAAAGATTTGAATATCTCAAAAGTTGAAGATAGAATAGATTCTCTCAAACCTATGGAGTATAGGTCATATACAATTCCAATTAAATCAAAGAATGAGGGATCTTTTGATATTAAAATATATTGTAACTATAAGGGAAAAGAGATTTATGAAACTAGTACATTATACCCCTTAGAGATCCCCTATTCTCTTGATAATGATTCTTTATATTTGATATCCTATTTGAAAGTTTTAAGATTAGATATGGATGCAACAGCAGAGGAAATTAAACGTAGATGGAAAGAGCTTTCAAAGTACTATCATCCTGATACAACTCAAGATGAAAAAGAAAAAATAATTAAAGAAAAAATATTAAAAGAAATAAATGAAGCTTACGAAGGACTAAAAAATTACTATTAACTTTCTTTGTTTACTCATCTCTATTTAAATAAAATAGCAAGACATAAAAATTAAATAACTAATTAGAATACATGAGAACTAAAATGGCTTTTATTTTTTCATTAATATTGACTTTTCAACTCTTTTTAATTTTTCCAGTTTTATCTACAGATATCCCAAGATCCTTTTTTGTCGATACGAGTAACGGGCAACCTCACTCCATAATTGTAGTTGGTAAAAACGCTGCTTCCATGGACCTAATCTCTGGTAATTTAATTATAACAAAAATTCAAAGTGAAGCTTATTATGAGAATTTTGTTTATGTTACAATATCGGGTTCAAAAATAATGGAAGCTTCAAATGATCAATTAATCACCTTAGATCCCTCTACTATGAACCTAACATGGGCAGACAATGCAGGAAATACTGGCACCTTCACATATGGCCAGTCTATTCTAGTAACAAATCTTAGATTCATTACAACAGATACAAATAATCTAAAGATATATATTGCCCAAAATCAAAATCCATTAAACATTATTAATCCAGAATTTAATAGAAATGTTACAATTTCTCCAGATTTCTCTATCGAAATATTGGACAATAATGACAACTCACTTGGATTGTACAACTCTGGAGGAAATCTAAGATTTAATACTATATTCAGAACGGAACAACCCGGCGCATTCCAACAAGTCAAAGTAAATATATGGGAACCTGAGAAACTGATAACAAATGATGAAACATTATTAGAAAATGTTGCCAAAAATAATAATATTGTACTTGTAGGGGGACCAGTTGCAAATAATATTGTTGCAGGACTTGTGCAACGAGGAAAATCAAAAATTGATTGGTATAGCTCTCAAGGAGATATTGAATTTATACAAGATGGCCTATACCCTGGACGCGATGTAATTATTGTTGCAGGGGCAGATAGGGAAAAGACAAGGGATGCAGTATTAAGATTGATTAACTCTTAAATTAATTTATTTTAATTAGCACTCTATATATAATTTTTTAAATCTCCATAGGAAATGAAGGGGTTATAATGAAAGAGGTATTAGTACTATATACGGGACAAAAATATAAATGTAGACAATGTGGAGAATGTTGCAGAGTTAGGGGAGTTCCACTTACCTTATTTGATATAGAAAGAATTGAAAAGAATACTGATAAGGAGTTTGCTTTATATGATATCACAAGAAATAAATTCGTCATTGAAAAAAGAATTTGGGATAATGGCTGTGTATTTTTGGATGATACAAGTTGTACAATACATGAGTATAAGCCTCTGATTTGTAGACTTTTTCCATTGGGAGTTTTCTATAATCCCATATCAGAATCAGACACACCACATATTTTAAATAATGGCGAAAAAGTTTACATATATGTAGATGTTTCCTGTCCCGGAATTGGGGATGAAGGGGAACCATTTGATATTGAGAAAATATTGGAATTATGCCAGAAGATTAAGATTGAAATGGCTTACACTTTAAATTTATAGGGATACTATGAAAATTGCAGATGGAAAAAAATTAGACACCATTAAAAAGACAATAGAAATGTATGGGGGAACATTTGAATTACCAGAAAATACTCTATTATCAATAATTGGAGATGAAGTATTTCTTTATAATAAACTTATTTTAGAAAAAGTTCATAATGAAAAAATAAATGAAAATCTGGTGTCACTTGGAACTCAAATTGGAAAATTTTCAAAAGGTAATTTCTTATTAGGTTTGGAAAGCTATTTAATAATGGGGATATCTACAAAAAAATCAAAACTGAATGAAAAAGGAACTTCTTTATTTTTATATGGGCGTGACGTCTTTATAAAAAATATGATAAATTCTCCCAAAAAAGGATATGTTATAGTCTCCAATATAAGGAATGAAGTAATTGGACTTGGAAAATTTGATGGAAAAATGCTTAGTAATATAATTGACAGAGGATCCTACCTTAGGACACTTGAATAATGTTTAGTTTAAAACATTGAATGTTGAATTTGTTACACCAAGGTCATCAGATTTAAAAGGCATTTTTATTTTCTTCATTCGGTGATACTTAATGGTAGTTAATATGAAAGGCAAGCATCTTGCTTCTTTGCATGATCTTACGAAAGAGGAGATATGGCAAATTTTGAAAACTGCTGAAACATTAAAAATTAGACAGAAAACTGGAGAAAAGCACGAATTATTATATGGCAAAACCTTAGCAATGATATTCCAAAAACCATCCACAAGAACAAGGGTTTCTTTTGAAGTAGGAATGAAACAATTGGGGGGGCATGCTTTGTACCTATCTTCTACTGACCTTCAATTAGGGAGGGGTGAAACAGTTGGAGATACGGGAGCAGTTCTCGCTCGTTATTGTGATGGTATAATGGCAAGGGTATTCTCACATGATAATATTATAGAATTATGCAAACATTCAACTGTACCAGTTATAAATGGTCTATCTGATCTTTTACACCCATGTCAATGCTTGGCTGATTTAGAAACAATTCTTGAGAAGAAACAGGAATTCAAAGGACTTAAATTAGCATTTGTTGGCGATGGAAACAATGTTTGTCACTCATTAATGTTTGGTTCTGCAAAAGTAGGGATGGAAATGACTGTTGTATGTCCAAAGGGATATGAGCCAGATAAACAAATAGAGAAATTGGCATTAGAAGATGGGCTTAAGCTTGAGATAACAAATGATCCAAAAGGCGTTAATGGTGCTGATGTAATATATACTGATGTATGGGCAAGCATGGGAAAAGATACAGAGCATGATGACAGGGTAAAGATATTCAAACCTTATCAGGTCAACGAAAAATTAGTTGCACAAGCTCAAGACGACTGTATAGTTATGCACTGTTTACCTGCACACAGGGGAGAAGAAATAACTGACGAAGTTGTCGACGGACCACATTCAGTAGTACTTGATCAGGCTGAAAATAGAAATCATGCACAAAAAGCAGTAATGGCACTTTTAATGTAATAGATTCATAATCTATTATATTCTTTTTTATATTAAAGTTTAATTAAACTATATATTATTCTATATAACTAAAATTAAATATATAGAAAAATATATAAACTCATATATTAAAATCCATAAAAGGGATATTCATGAGGATTTCTAAATTATATGGGCTCGAATTGTATAATACAAAGGGCGAGTACATAGGCATTATTAATGATATTATTCTTGAAGTAAAAGAAGGGGTAGTCTTTGGACTTGCAGTAGGCCAAGAAAAAGGAATAGATAACATTGCCGTCCCATTCAAAGATGTTTCTGCCATCGGGGACATTGTTATCGTAAGAGCTAAAAAAGAAGACTCAGTAAAACTTGGAATGTAAAGGTGTACTTAAAATGACAGGCAAAGTAGAAAAATATCTTTTAGATAAATTACAGAGGGAAAAACTTCATTTTTCTTTAGTTGATCCAGATAGCTTCTCTATAGACGAAGCTAAGAGCGCCGCCACAATATCTGAAGAAGCGGGGAGCGATGCAATATTGATAGGTGGTTCTACTCATACTTTAGGGAATTATCTTGATCTCTTGATAGAATCAATTAAAGCTAATACTAAACTTCCAGTAATAATTTTTCCTGGAGGTGTTGCGCAAGTGTCTCCCAAAGCCGATGCAATTTTATTCATGTCTTATATGAATTCAAGGAATCCATATTTTATTACTAAATCTCAAGCGTTAGGCAGCTTCTTAGTAAAAAAAACAGGAATTGAACCAATACCAACAGGTTACTTAGTAGTCGAACCAGGAGAAACTGTAGGCTGGATGGGCGAAGCTGATCTAATTCCAAGAAAAAAACCACAAATTGCCGCTGCTTATTCTTTAGCAGCACAATACCTAGGTATGAGGTTAGTTTATCTTGAAGCTGGATCGGGTTCCCCAGATACAGTCACACCAGAAATGGTAGGGCTTGTAAAAAAAGTCATAGATATACCGCTAATAGTAGGTGGGGGAATAAGATCTCCTGAAGCTGCAAAGAAGCTCGCAATGGCGGGAGCAGATATATTCGTAACTGGAACTATAATTGAGAAAGAAAAAGAAAAACTTTATGACATAATAAAAGCCATAAAAAGTTAAAGTGGACGGACTATAGCCCATCTTTTGTAATATTGGCATTGAACTAAGCGACCTACCACAAACCTCAGGCCAAGTTTCATCGGTTTTAGTTTGGTCTTGCACCATGTGGGAAGGTATTCCACCGTTTCCTATGTCTTCTCAGTAGTTTTAGAATATGTTGCCATATTCTGTCTACATCATCTTCATCAGACAAAGGTCGTTTTTTTCTGTTCCTTTACCTTGGATTTACCCAAGCATCTTTTGATGCCACATCTTGGCCGGGTGGATGGAGCTTCCTCCCCGAAGGGAAGCCAATAATCCGCCCACACAATAACTTAAAAAAGTTTAAGATATAAATTTTTTCATGAATATCTTGATGATTGGAGAATATCCTCCCAAAATTGGTGGCATTTCAACCCATATATATCAACTTAAAAAAGAATTAGAGAAACTTGACCAAGATGTTTATGTGCTAACTTATTCAAATTCTTTAGAAGAAAAAGTCTACTCATCTAAATTACCTAAAAAATTTAGAGGCTTTTTTTTTGTTCTCTTTGGGATTTTCAAGGGAGTTAGTGTTATTAGAAAGAATAAAATTGAAGTCATACATTCTCATTTTGCAACAACTCCTGGATTATTGGGATTTTTTTTATCAATATTTACAAGAAAGAAAAGGATTCTAACTGTTCATGGAAGCGATATTAATGTATACTTAGAAAAAGGAATAATGGGAAAGTTAGTCAAGTTTATATTATCCAATTATCCTACAATCATAGCCGTTTCTCCAGATCTAGCAGAAAAAATTGAAACTTTATCAAAAGGAAAAATTTTTTCCATACCCAACGGAGTTGAGCATTCTAAATTTTTACCAGAAAACTCAGAAAAAAAAGGTATTGGGTTCATTGGAGCATTAGTCAATGAAAAAAATCCTAGAGAATTTATTGAATTAGTAAAAGAACTTAGAAGAAAAGGAATTCTTGAACCAGCTTATATTATTGGAGATGGATATCTAAGAACGGAACTTGAGAAAATTTCAGAAGGACAAAATATTTTTTTCTTGGGAGAAATAATTGAAACTGAGAAATATTTGAAAAAACTTCTTTGCGTTGTATCTACATCAAAAACAGAAGGATTTGGACTTTCTATTTTGGAATCCATGGCGTGTGGCATCCCTGTCGTAGCTTTAGAAAGCCCTGGGTCTAATTATTTATTGGGCGATTTAGATCTGGCAGTTCCAGATAAAAGTCAACTAATTGAGTTAGTAGAGAAAATAATAAAAATTCCAGAATTTAGGGAAAATATCTCGAATAAAGTCATTGGCAAATCAAATCTATTTTCATGGGAAAAATGTGCAAAGGCAAATTTGGAGGTTTATAAAAATACTTTATCTAAATAATGGTATGTAAGGATTAATTCTTATTAGAACAAGAAATGAAAAACCAATCCCAAGAACATAAGCTAATATGTCATGGGCAATAAGCCAGGTGTAACCTTGTTCGAAAAGATATATTGTTATTATCAATCTTAATATATTAAGGAATAATAGACTTATAAGGAATAGTGATAAGTATATGATCTTTTTGACTAGTTTAAAAGAAGATAAAATAAATAAAGCAGTAAATATAGCCCCTGAAGCCAATCCAATACATCGTTTAGATATCTCATAATTTCCAACGGCCACAAATTTACCAGATATAATTAGTGGCTTTTGTATATCAAAAAAAGTTATCCCTTCTTTAACAGCCTGCGCAGTAAATATTCTAATGGGGGTATAATCACTTATAACATAAAGAAATATAGATATTAACGCCCCTTTGATAAAAAATAATAACTTGATATAATTTTCTTCGCCATATTTTTGAATTATATTATTTTTTATCATTGATTTTTCAATATTAAAGTCTGTTTTAAGTTTTTCCTTATCTTTTTTGTAGATTTCGTAATAATCAGGGATAATTTTATATATTAATTTACTTTTTACTTTATAAACAATGGAGGAGTTTTATTGGGAGAATCACTAGTCATATCCTCAGGAAAGGGCGGAGTAGGTAAAACAACAATAGCCGCCAATTTAGGAATTGCTCTTTCTGAGGTTGGGCTTAACGTTCTAATTTTTGATGCAGATATAACTATGGCCAATCTTGAGCTAATATTTGGAATGGAGGGATTGCCCAAAACAATACAGGATGTATTGGAAGATAAAGCAAGACCTGAAGATATAGTATATGATGGCCCTGGAGGAGTTAAAGTTGTTCCAGCTGGTTTATCATTAAGAAGACTAAAAAAATCAGATCCCGATAAAATTAATCAAATATTCAAAGTATTTGTTGAAAAAGTTGATTTGTTGATAATTGATGGGCCTCCTGGACTTGAAGTAGATGCAGTTACTTCTATAGCAGCTTCACAAAACATGCTTTTAATAGTAAATCCTGAAATTACTTCCTTGTCCGATGCATTAAAGATAAAATTGGTAGCTGAAAAATTGGGCACAAGGATTCTTGGAGTTATTGTAAATAGAGTTAGAGGAGATCCAACAGAAGTTTCAGGTCCGGAAATAGAAGCAATACTTGAACTCAGGATAATTGGTAACATCCCAGAGGATCAAATAGTAAAGAAATCAACAACACTAGGCAAACCTTTCGTGTTATTGGATCCAAAATCTCCTGCTTCACTAGCTATTAGAGATATTGCTAAAAAAATTGCAGGAAAGAAGTCAGAATTTGATTCTTCTACCAAATCCATGAATAAATTAATGGGAGGACTATTTGGGAGATGATATTATGGCACTAGTAGATGTAATGATTAATAGCTGGATAATAATTTTTATTATAGCCATAATTAGTATAATAATTAATGTTATCTTAGGAGTTAGAGTGTACCTGCAAAAAGAAGAACTTGAAAGATTACGTGGTGGGAGATTGTCAAGAGAAGAACTTGAGATATTAAGGGCACGTCTTGCCAGAATTAAAAAACTTTCTAAATAATACAATATTCTTCTCAAAAATATATTTTTCTATTTTATTATTACAAGAGTTATTTACTAATTCTAAAAATTAAAAATATCTATTGTTAATCAATAATACCAAAAGCTTTATATAGTTATTAAATCATAATTGGTAGTGGATATTCACAACTAGGTGGAACAATGCAAAAATCCAATTATTTATACTTACTAAATATATTTTTATTATCGATATTCATGGTCAGCGTTGTTGCAACTCCAGTTTTGGCGCAAGGCGTAATTTCTGGTCGAATAACAGATACTAATGCAACTCCACAAGGAATCAGCGGTGCAATCGTTGATGCCCATTATGCTAACGATAATAATGCTTGCCCCACCATAAAAGGGATGACAACAACAGATGTAAATGGTACATTTTATATATATCCATTAGAACATGGTAAGTATATAATAAGGGCATATGCTCCGGGCTATACTTCGAATTCTACATTGGCAGATACATGCATCACATCTTGTGGGCCCGATTATAATTTAACGCTCCAAGATACAAATGGCAGTGTCGTGGGACATGTTTTCCAGCCCGATGGCATAACACCAATTGAAGGTGCAACTGTAAATGCTTACTATCCTGGAACGGAAAATGTTTTAGCAACTTCTATAACGTCTACTGATGGTAATTACTCACTTTCCGGTCTTGGGGGGCTCTACGATATTGAAGCTTCTGGAGTAGGATGGCTTCCTAAAAAAATAAGTGTCAACGTGCCTTATCCTTCTGGAACTATTACTCAAGACTTTGTCCTTTTACCGGGGCCCTATTATGATCCCGATGCCGTATTCATGGGATGGATAGAGATTGGAGATCTCACAGTTGTAGGAGATTATACAATATTGCTTAAAGATCTCCAAAGAAGGCATCCTGTAATGCCTCCAGAAAGAGGTATTCTAGAAGTTTATCGAAAGGGTACCTTGGTAATCCAGCAGGTGGTAGTTCCGGGAGATACATTATACATAGATGAAATTCTTAAAATTAAAGTAAATGAAATTAATGATCACGAAAATGCCAATTACTTTGGTAGATATAAACTCAACATAACAGTAACTAAAAGAAAAGAACCCGAACTATCAATTAATTCAACAACACTATATAGGGGAGAAATAGATGATACCAACAGAACTTTCTTGAGAGGAAGTAAGGAAGGGATTAAAACTGTTCTTTTAGGAGATGTAGATATTAATGCAAGCTCCGGCTCTGTCGAGTTCGATGAAAAAACTTACAATTTCAATGTTTCCATGATAAATGGAAATATCCAATATGTCTATAACTTTGAAGAGACAAATGGATCATTTGTTCAACTTGGTGAATTGCGCCAGGGAGATATTGTTACTATCGGAAAAGATAGTACCTGTAAAAATATTAGACAACTAACAATTTATGAGATGGGTGGAGGTACAGTAATTTGGACTCCAATAATACATTCAATAATGAGGCCTGAAGATTTTGAATTTGAAACTGAAAATGAAATTGAAAAGCCTCAATCAGATACAACATTTTGGTATGTAACTGAAATTCAAAATACTGGGGATATACCTGCAAAAAATGTAAAAATACATATAACAGCTAAAGATTTCACTTTTTTAACAGGTAACAATTGTTATTGTGGTTCAGACAATGAAGCATGCCTTGAAATAAAATCTATGGAACCTGATGAAACAAGATTGATTGTATTTAAATTTAAATCTCCAAAAACTGACTATCTAAAGGTATCACCAATCCAAATTGATTTATCCTACCAAATGGGATACTTTAATGAAAAAGAACAGGAAGTAATTCAAGATTATTCAAAAAGTGATAAAACATTAGTTACAATTGTACCAAAACAACCAGAATTTCAAATTACAAGAAATATTGTAAAAGAAAAACTTTTTGTAGGAGAAACTACTGACGTTGAAGTTAGAATTAAAAATATAGGAGATATAACTGCCACAAAAGTAAATCTAATTGATTATATTCCTGACGGATTCGAGTTAATTGATGGCAGTGCAACAACAAATATTCCAAAAATGGCAAAAAATGAAACATTTACATTAATCTACAAAGTTAAAGCTTTAGAAATGGGAGAATTTGAATTTAAAACTCAACTACTTTTTGAAGATGAAGCTGGGAAAAAATACAAAACAACTTCTAAAATTGAGCCTGTTACCGTAAGCAAGGAATTTCCTAGACTTGAAATTCTTAAAAAATTGGATAGAGTTACCATATCTAGGGGAGATTCTGTTATAGTCGTGCTAGTTGTAAGAAATACTGGAAATAAAATT
The DNA here is from genome assembly GCA_013178285.1 of Methanofastidiosum sp. Taxonomy (NCBI): domain Archaea; kingdom Methanobacteriati; phylum Methanobacteriota; class Candidatus Methanofastidiosia; order Candidatus Methanofastidiosales; family Candidatus Methanofastidiosaceae; genus Candidatus Methanofastidiosum; species Methanofastidiosum sp. The sequence goes on along the minus strand of JABLXD010000012.1, from coordinate 22,163 downwards.
GCAAGAGATGTGCAGGTTCTTGATTATGTCCCTGAAGGATTTAGATTGATTGACAATCCTAAAATAAAAAGAATAGAATATACAATTCCTGAACTAAAACCAGAACAGGAAAAAATGTATAATTATATCATAACAGCGTCGTATCCAGGCGAATATAAAATTGGGGATACTAAATTATTATATTATGATCTAGAAGGGCATAGTTTTGAACATATAGCATCAGGTACATCAGTAAGAGTAAACGGAGAACCTAAGATTACAATTTCCAATATCCAATATTTCAATGAAGATTATTCTTTTGCAGATTATAAGTATGTCGATGTTGTCCTAACTTTAACTAACACAGGAGATGGTCTTGCAAAGAAAATAAGCTATATCAACTCTATTTCTGGGGATATAGAGCTTGTAGACGGAGAACTTGGAGGGTTTGTTGATAGTTTAAAACAAGGAGATTCCAAAACAACTAAATTCACAGTCAGAGTTCTTCAAGAGAATAAGGATAAGATATTCACTATCAATACTTCATCAGAATTTGAAGATATTGCTGCGAAGAAGGCTAAATCTGAAGCATCTACAAATATAACTGTTGGTGGAAGGACTCCAAATATACAGTTGATTAGACAAGAATCTGAATATGAATCGGATATTGTTAGAATTGGGCATATCATCCCTGTTACAACAATAATAACTAATACTGGCGATGGCGATGCTAAAAATGTAAGAATCGAGGACAGGATACCTTCAAATCTTCAATTGACAACAGGTATTAATTATTGGGGAGGCCAACTGAAACCAGAAGAGCGAGTTACTTTAAGATACACATTAGTTCCTTCTCAAGGCGGAGAATACCAGATTGGCCAAACAGCTTCTACTTATGAAGACGAGTGGGGCGTCAAAGGAACTAAATCTCTATCCCCTACATTAGTTACAGTTTGGGGACCTTCAATTTCTAGAACTATCTCTACTAATGAAATTGAAGAAGGAGAAGTATTGAAAATTATATATAATATCAAAAACTGGGGCAAGGACGATATATACGAAGTTAAAATAGCTGAAGCACTTCCTTCAGAATTTGAAATAATTTCTGGAGATAAAGAAATTATAATTGAAGAAATTAAAGGTGGGGCTGAGGTATCAAAAGAAATACAAATAAAAGCTACAAAGTCTGGCTCCTTTATCTTAGAAGACTCAAAGTTCTACTGGATGAACGCCTTTGAGGAGTTAAAATCTTTTGATATTGAAAGAACAGCAATCAGTGTTAAAGCAAAAGTAGCTCCTCAATCTAGCGTACCAAGTGTCCCTCAAGCCGTAACTCAAACAATAGAGGATATTAAGTCTTCCCCATATGCGCCATATATTATAATTGCAATTATTGCACTACTTTTGTCCGTAGTAGGATACTCGGTCTATAGATCAACCAGATCGAAAGGGCCATCTACTAAATCTATGATCCAAAAAGGTGGAACACCTCCTCCCGGCCCAGAGATAGTTAAGAAAAAAACAACTAAATCCGAAAAAGGATTTGGAGTTTTCTCAAGACAAAAAGAAAAATCTGTTAAATCTGAACAACAGGCTCCAATAGCTCCCTTCGGAACTCAATCTAAATCACTAGATGGAGGCATTAAAAAAGAGAAGAAAAGTTTTGACCTGTTTTCTAAGAAGGAAAAAATACCCTCCAAAGAAAGAATGCAACCACCTCCCTCTCCAAGTCTTGAAATTGAAAATAAGTTTAAAGAGTTTGCAACACGTGAAGATAATATACTAACTAAAGATCAGATTGGTCATGAATTACTCGGTAAAAAAGTTGCGCCTCCTGCAATTAAACAGAAACAAAAGAGTAAATTTTCATTATTTTCAAAGAAGAAAGAAGGCATACCTCAAGAAAAGAAACCTTTTTCCCTATCCCATTTATATGAATCTCAAGAATCCAAAGGTCTAAAAAATGAATCTTTAAGAAAAGAATTGGAATCTGCAGGGGTCATTAATAAAGAACTACCTTCACAAAAAGAGGGAATTAAAATTAACAATGCAAAGGCCGAAATGAAATATTCTCCACAGGTCATGCCAATAGCAGAAGAGGATATTAATATAAGGCCCCCAAGGATAGAATTTGGCCCTCCGGAAGAGATTAGAAAAGATATAGAAGAATTAAAATCAACTTTACAGGATCAAGATAAGCTGGCCTCTCTTGATTCTTTTGAAATAGAATCATTAAGATCTGAAATTACTAAAACTTTAGAAGAAATTGAAAAAAGAAAAGAGAATATAGCAATAGCAGAGCAGAGAATTGAATCAGAGGATGTTAGTCATATAGAGTTAATGGATAGAAAGGAACTTGACGAATTTCAGACTAAAATATTAAATGAAATTAACGAAATTGAAAATAAAAAACATGTTGAGTTTGAAGAAGAGCAATTGAAAGAAATAAAAGGAAGAGTGGTTCCCAAAAATATCGACCTAGATCTTCCTCCATCGGTAGAAAGGGCATACAAAGACTTCAAACAAAAGAAGAATAACGGTGCTCCAGAGAATCCCTTTAAAGAAGGCGACAATGGATCAAGTAAAAAGGGAAGCTCTTGGACAAACAACTTTAGATACAACAACACCTCCCCCGAAATACCCTCTTCAATTAAAGAATTATTAGAGAAAAGGCCTTCTAGTTCAAATGATTCATATGTTCCTGTACCAGATATAAAGGAAGTTATTAAAGGCAAAAAGGAAGAAAATATTCGTCGATTCTCCTCTAATAACTCTAATTCCGTGCCTGATCCAAAAGAAGTAATAAAGGGAAAGAAGAAGGATTCAATATAAGTATTTAATAAACTTATACGAAAATCTTTTATAACTATTTTTATAAACTTATACGTGTTTTAATGTCCCGCTTCATATCCAGTGATATATCATCTATTAAGCAAGTAATTGAATCAATATCTGAACTTACGGGAGAATGTCTTTTTACAATAAAAAATAATGGGATCTACATCGAGGGGACAGATCCTTCTCTTATATCAAAAGTTGAATTTTTCATGCCTGCTAAAACTTTTGATACTTTTCAAATAGATGTTGAAGAGTCTATTGGGATTAATATAGATTCCTTTGCGAGAATATGTAAACGAGCAAGTGCTGGTGAATCATTGATAATTGATGTCAATTCTAAAGCTGGCAAGATTGAAATTGTTTTAGAAAGTGATTTTAAAAGAAATTTTGAATTTACTTTACTTTCAACAAGTAATTTTAACATACCAACATTAAATCCAAAATACTCAACTTTCATTGAAATTGATAGTAAGATTTTTAGAGATATTATAAAAGATATGGCCATAATTGGAGGCACTATCCTTTTTTCAGTACATAAAAATAATATTTCTATTCTATCTGAGGATTACACATCAAAAGCTTTGGCTGAAATCTCTTCAGATTCAAGTTCTATAAGAAAATTTGAAACAAAAACTACTCAGCGTTCAAAATATAATCTAAACTATATTTTAAGTTTTTTAAATGCATATGCTCTCTCAGATTACCTTAAAATATCTGTTGGAGGAACAAAACTTCCCTTAAAACTTGAGTATCCTACAAAAGACGAAGGTCGATTTACTTTGTACCTTGCTCCAATGGAGATATAGATGAAATTACTATTTTTTTTGTCTGGGGGCAACACTTTATTTGCTAAAGAAGAAGTTGTTTCATTGCTAGATTCTTATGGTGCAATCTATAAGATAGAGCATTCTGAGGGGCAACTGCTACTAGTTAACATTAATAAAAAAAATATTGAGTTCCTTTATAGATTGGGCCTGACCCATTTTGTTTTGGAAATTATTTCTGATTCAATTATTGATGAAAAAATGGATAGAATTTTATCCGGAATACAATGGGATTCTGTACTTGACTTTAATAGAACTTTTAAGGTTAGAGTTAAGAATAAAGATGTTAAAGATTATGGGGACCTCGAAAGTATCATTGGAAAATCGATATCTAATTTTTTTCAAAATAAAATAAAGGTAGATTTAACGAATCCAATGGATGAAATAGTTGGGGTCATTTTAAATGATAGATTAGTTATTGGGAAAAAAATATTCGAAAGAAACAAGAGTGACTTTAACAAAAGAAAACCACAGCTTAGACCCTTTTTTTCTCCAACATCAATTGATCCACGTATAGCAAGAGCTATGATCAATATTTCTCAGGCACAATCAGAAATCTTGGATCCCTTTGCTGGAACAGGGGGGATTTTAATTGAAGCAGGATTAATAGGCCTGGAAACTTATGGTCTAGATATAGAAGAAAAAAGCGTATTGGGAACAAAAATGAATCTTTCAAATTATGGAATACATAATTTTGATATTCGTGTGGGCGATGCAAGAAAGATATATGGGACCTTTGGTAGAAAGTTTGAGTCTATCGTTACCGATGCACCTTATGGCCGTTCAACTAAAATAGATAAAGATAAAGAGAAGATGTATAAAGATTGTTTCTTTTCAATGTTAGAATCTTTCAAAAAAAGATGTGTAGTAGGCTTGGATAAAGAATATCCTTTTGAAGAAATAGGATTTAGAATTGAAAGTATCTATAGTTTTAGAGTTCATAAAAGCCTTACTCGATATCTTCATATCCTATCCCATCGATAACATGATTGCTAATTTTAGAATAAATTAATTTCAATAATTAATCAATTATTGTTATTAATGAAAATAATATATAATATTATTGTTAATCAATAGTTTAATATTATTGCTTTTCAAAACTTTGTATTTTGAAATATTAATAATGTAAATAAATAAAATATATTAGAGAAAAATTAGCTATTCATTTTCAGGTTCTTTAATAGATATCATTCGTTCTTTTATTTCTTCAGGCTCCCCTATAAGAACTACTTTTCCATCTTTCATGTAACATGCCCTATCGCAAACATCCACGATAAAATCAGAGTCGTGCGTGACTATTAAAAATGTTTCACCCAATACTTCCCTAGCTTTTCTTATAGACTTTGCAACAATTTTTCTTGTGAATGGGTCCATAGTACCTGTAGGTTCATCAAGAATAACTATCCTTGGCTCCTTGATTAATACTTGGGCCAATGCAATCCTATGTTTTTCTCCAACAGAAAGAGCATCTGGCATTTTAAGTAGTATTTCATCAAGTTCAGTTGGGTCCTCAAAGCCAACACCTTCAAGGACAGAAATAACTTTCATTTTTCCTAATTCCTTTGGAAGTTTGATTCCTATAGAGTCAGTTAAATTTTGTAGTACGTTTTTATCAGGATACAAAGTATATTCTTGGTGAAGCATTCCCATGTAGAGCATTGCCTTACCTTTACCTAAGAATCCGGGTTCTTTCATATCTATCCATTCATCACCGATTCTTATGTTTAGTTCGCCATCAGTAAACGGAGTAATCCCAGCAATAATTCTTGAAACTGTAGTTTTGCCAGCTCCGCTCTTGCCCACTAATCCAAAAATCTCTTTTTCATTAACGGCAAAAGTAACCCCATCAACAGCTTTAACAACTCCACGAGATATAGAATAGTAGTGTTTTTTCACATCCCATAGTTCAATTATACTACTTCCAATGCCTGGGAATCTTATCTTCTCTTCAGGCATTAGTTTTTGCATAAAGGATTTAACAACTTCTTTTGAATCTCCAGATTGGATTACTTTTCCATTTTCAAGCCAAACAGCTTTTTGAGTCAACAACTCAATAGCTTCAGGCCAGTGTGATGTGACTATTAGGGACATCCCTTGTTTTACCGAATCTAGAAGGACATTATGAACCGTACTTGCAGTTAAAGGATCCAATGTTCCTGTAGGCTCATCAGCTAGAAGTAACATAGGATTTATGGCAAGTTGTCTTGCAAGAACTATTCTTTGTTTTTCTCCACCCGATAAATCCCTTGCAATATGTGTCATCCTTTGGACCATATTCACTTTTTGTAGAAGTTCTATAATCCTTGGTATGACCATGTTTCTTGGGATTTCAGTTCCAGTAAAAGCATCCTGCATATTCTCCATTACCGTTTTTTCACCATAAAGTGAAAATGTACGCTGTAACATAATAGCAGTTCTTTTTCTTATTTGATTAAAGAGCGTTTTATCTTCCCAGAAATCAACTTTTTTTAGAATCATTTCTTCATTGCATTTAGTGCATTTAGTGCCCTTTTTGCTTGGAAGGTCAACTTTCAGACACTTTGGGCAATAAGAAACATTGTAGAAGATTTTACCTTCTGTTGGCCTATATTCTTTAGTTCCCCTCAATATGTTGATAAGGACAGATTTACCGCTACCACTTTTACCCAATAAACCTAAAGATTCCCCTTCTTTCAATTTGAAGGATACATTATCAAGAATTTTTCTGCCATCAAAAGTTATTGTTATATTTTCAACTTCCAAAAGATATTCGCTCAATTTAATCCCCTTTGTTGTTTATGTTGATGTTAAATCATCTAACTATATTTAAGTTTTTGGATTACGAATATAAATTCATACGATTGTTTACATCAAAAATTGATTTAAATCTATATCGTTAGAATATTTTAAGGAGTTGCACATGAAGATTCTTGACTCTAAAAATAGAGAATTACTTTCTATTTTTCTCATTTTTCTTAAGATATCCGGATTTACTATTGGGGGCGGATATGCAATGGCCCCTGCAATAGAGAGAAATTTGATTAATAAAAAATTGATATCAGAAAAAGAATTTTTTAATTTACTCTCAATAGCACAATCTATGCCGGGACCAATTGCATTTAATTTGTCAATATTATTAGGAAGCAAAATAAAGGGATTTTGGGGATCTTTATTTGCTTCACTAGGAGTCTTAATACCGCCTTTTTTTGGGATATTAATCGTTTCAACTATTATCCAAACCTATTCTGATAGCATCTATATACAAAAATTTTTTATACGATAAATATTTACATTTTTATATAAATATTGACACTTTAAAAGGAAATTTGATAAATACAAAAGACATTGATAGCATTGACGTGTACCGTTATTATCCTAATTATGAAAAACGCACATTCAGTATAGCTTATGAGAATATATATAATTCCTCCAAAATAAATAATGATAAAATTGTATTTGATAATTCATCAATACATATAAAATTAAATCAAGATATATTTAATCCCAATAATTATTCTTACCTTTATATTAAGATAAAATTTAAGAGAAATATGAATTTTGATTTAGAAAAAGATTATCTTTTGAGGGCATTTTCGTATCATTATCCTTATAGTATTTTATGGGACTCTGATTTTGAATTGAGAAATAAATCAAATGATATAGAATCTTTAATTGGTGGGGCCAAAATAGCTGATTATGAAAATTTTCAAACTACTGACATATCTCTATATAATAAGAATAGAGATCGAATTAACTTATTTTTAGGAATTTTATTTTCGGCTTTTATTGGTACCTTAAGTTCTATTTTTATTGTTTCATTAGTAGGAGATAAAATAAATTTCTTTAAAAAATAATTATACTTATTTTTCTTCAAATAGGGAAATATTTTTTCATTGAGAAATTCACCAAAATAAACTCGCATTATATATACATTTATATATTCCAACTTGAGATTTCTAATAATGGAAATTAATTATAAGACTCCTTTATTTATTGGATTATTCACGATTATTTCTTTTATAATTTTGTTTAGATATGCGCCATACTATTTTTTTGTTAATAGATTGAGCATATTAGATACTCAAATGACCATAGCCCAAATAATTGCAACTTCTCTCATAACCATTTCATGAAGGTACTTGTCGTATGTGGAAGCCCTATAGAACCAGTCATATCTAGCGGACCAGCGTGAGAGAAGCGACTTGCTTTTCTTGAGATTCTTTGACAACTTTGATAGGCTTCTATTTGGGCCCAACTCACAATAGGAGAGAAATGCATCGTAGGCCTTAGGAGTTTCGTATTCCATTTTATCCCAGACACGCCTTACATTGGTAGTCATCGTCCTTATATATTGGCGTTTTATTTAAATACCTTCTTCTAACTAAAATAGGATTATTATACGTAAATGATTTTGTGGCTGTTTAGGGCGGGGTAGTTAGGGAAAATAATGGGGATTTAGAGGAGTTAGTAATTAATTTTCTCTACTAGGGTCTATATTCATGCTGTTGACGAAGTTCAAAAAGTGAATTATAAAAAAAATATTGTTTTTCGTTATCTAATCTTAAAGAATCAGACAAATAATCTTTTAAAAAATGAGATTATGGTTTTAAAAAATCTAAGTATCTTATATCTGTTCTTTTTCCATTTGGCACTGCCATGGCCGTAATGATCTGAAAGTTTACAATCTTCTTTTTTAATAATTTTCTCTGTTTTTATATCTTTTATAACTTCTAAATAATGATCATTTTCTCTATCAATAATTCTAGTCAGATAGTTCCACTTGTTATCTTTTTTAAAAAGATCATGCCCTCCTTCCAATTCTAAAATAGGTCTTTTTTTATTTATTCTTTTTTGTTTTACTTTTACTTTTGCATGAAGTCCTATTCCCAATATAATTCCTTCTATCATTTTTATAATTATTTTGTTTATTTATTTAAATAGTTTAATAATTCTTCTCTCTACTCTTTCGAGTAATACTGTAGTCCCTCGCACTTGTTAAGGAGCCAAGCGCATACAGATAAAGAATTCATTAAAGGCGTCAAAAGATGATTTTTAGGTCTTTTTATAGGCCATTAAAAAAATAAAGTCAATAAATAAACGTGCCCCTAGGCCTAAAAGATGTAAATAAAAGGAGAGTCTTTTAATCTTTTTACACTCCTTTATTTAACCTTATTGACTTTATTTTTGGATAATTATATTTTTACTAATTAAACTAAAATCTTAACCATTATTATTTTTTTCCTAGTAGATACTTCCCTGCAGAAACAATTACAACTGAAAATGCAAGAGCATTTGCTAGAAATTGGATATATAGGTTCCAATCATTTTTTGTTTTGTCTCTAATTATGGTAGTTTCTATTTTTGTATTCATTGGTGAAATATTTGTTGGTGAATAATAAATAACATTGTTGTTCGTTCTCCCAACATTTGAACTAATATAAACAAACTCATCAGCATTCCACCCAAAATAATAATTTATATCCCGTATACAATTCTGAATTATTATTTCATTTGTTTTTATTGGCATAGGTTCCATAAGTATTTCTATTGTATATTCGTCGAATTCTGAATTAAACATTTCATGATCTAATTTTAGATTACCATTTGTAAACCATTTATCTACTAAATCTTCTTTGTCATATGTTTTTTCTTTCCCTTCTTTATTTTTTATTTTTATAGATTTTATTTCATCTATTCCAAAAAAATAATATGAGTAGTAATTGTTTATATATAAATAAAGCCATTTGTCCTTTACTTTTCTCAATGTATGAAATTCAAGAATAAGTGATGTTTCAGTTTTACCAAAATTCACGCGAAGAGATTTATAACTGATTATACTAGAATTAAAGATATTTTTATTATATGGATCCTTTTGATAATAGTCATAATCGAAACTTAAATCTTCTGAATATGAATCGTTATTAATACTATAAAAACTATTTATTTTTACTAAGTCTTTTTCTAAGTTCTGGTTATAATTATTAACCTGAACAATAAATAAAGTGCCGATAATTAAAAAAAATGGTAATACTATTAATATTATCTTATTATTTTCCATCGACAGTCAATAATTTGTTTAATAGATAAATCATTCTATTTTATAGTCGATTTCTATTTCTTTGAAAATATCCAGATATAACAACATATATCCTGGGCGATACTATTCGAACTTCTCCATTTTAGCCCCTTAAATCAGCCAAAACTCAATTAAAATTTCCTCTATCACCAATTTTTAAAAACATGAAAAAATTCAAAAATTCAATTTTGTAACAATATATATTATATATGATATATATTATAATAATTATTGCAATTATTTTTATGCTCTAAAATGGAATTTGGTAACGAATTACCAGCATTTGAATTTAATGAATTCGACAATAGAATTTAGTAACGAATTACCAATATTTTGATTTAATGTATTAATATTCATTAAAATATAATTTTTTTCAAAATAATTTAATAAACGAAACACTTAAATATGCCAATTTTATATAATTTATATGGTAAATCTGCCAATAATACTAATTATTATAGGCGTACTTTTATTAGCTCTTGCGCTTTTTGTGGCATTTACTGGCCCAAAAAGATCTTCGGCCCAGAATAAAGGGAATATCCATAAGAAAAGGGCGGCTATCCAGTTCATAATAGGGCTTTTCTTGTCATTGATAGGGGCTTTCTTGATGATTAATGGCGCTTTGCTTGGGGAGAATACTGTATCAATTGCGAGAGTGATTGGGATAATCGGGATTGCATTAATAGCGACCTCATATACTACTTTGCCCTTCATGATGAATAGGGAAAATAAAAACAAAGAAGAATTGCAATAATTTTATAAAAATATATTTTGCATAATATTATATTGAAAGATAATTGCAATTTATCTTTTGCAAATATTATTTAAAATTATATACTCAATAATATAATAATGTAAATTTATTGCAATTTATCTTAAGTTTGGAAGTGGAATCGATATTCAATTCCCAAAGTTTTAACGGGTAGATATAAATAGTTAAGATTCTTATATGATGGGGCGATCTTAGGGGATTGGATTCCTATATCGATGAGAAAGGGAAGAAGTTAAATGTGTGGGATATCGGCTTAGTTAAGTTTGCTGCAATGTTTTTTGGGATTATTGTCGGTGCTTACATATCTCCCTTTGTGAGGCAGTATCTGATAGTATTCATAATACTTACTTTGCTATTTTCAATAAAACCCGTCTATGATGCATTTCGCTAAAACATACTTTATTTTTATCTAAGCTACCCTAAACAAATAAAAAAGCGCTTTTTAGTAATACTAAGATTTTTATAGTTAAACGGTAATATCTTGTTTATAGTCGAAATGGGTAGAAATATGGAAAAAGGCTCTTTTTGGCCTACTTTCGACCCACTTTTGACCTACTTTTTGTGCTTGAGTTATATCCAAATATTGCGTATAATGTATATTATACGTAGTAATGACGGTTTTCGCGTAAATTTCGCTAAAAAAGGACGATATTAGGACCTTTTTAGGGATAATTAGGACTCAAACTAAAGGCGGTTTTAGACATAAGATCGCGCAGTTATTTTCAGCGTTATTCAATTAGGATATACTCTAGTTTACTTATTATTAAGGTATCTAAAGTCCTTCTTTTTATTCAAATAAGCCCGGGGTAATAGGATAAAAAAGTATTTCCGTGAATTTATTTGAAAGCAGCATAAACAGGTTTCGCGGAAAATAGTATAAAAAGCACTATAAGCAGTACAACGTATTGTTTTATTAAAACTGGGAAGTAAGCTCCAATAATAAGGCCAAAGATCATTGCGCCAATTTTAACAAATGCAATATCCCAGGCGCTTAATTTTCCTGATTTTTTATCTATCCAAGACATTAATCCCATATTCTCACCTTATTACTTAGGGCGGCAAAGTATTTATTTTTATCCCCTATAAAAAGTTGGTAAATGAATTCCGATTCCATTTTCATTTTAAAAATTCTGTAAAAAATTTTTGGTAATCCAATTTCAATAATAATCTTTAACTTAATGTTAATTGGTAATTGCAATTATTATTCATTATTATATTCTATATTATATAATTTTATAAAATTATTGCAATTTATGCTAATTGTTATTATATGAATATAAAGCAGAGTGTTTGCATTTTTCTCACGTTACTCGATTATTCAAAGAAACTAGGGTACTTTGCACAAGTAAAATACGACTAGGAAACAGTGAGTTCAATGGAGTAGCTTTGCAAGAAGAAACTACAAAAAAACATGGTAATTGGGTTTCAATCTCAAGATCCTTAGATAATTTAAAATTAGGAATATCTAAAATTTTAATTAGTGCAATAATTATTCAAAAATATATTATATGGCATATATATTGTTATTTTCATGATTTTTTGAAATTTTTATGGCTCGGCTTCAGGCAATTTTTAAGCTGATTTTTCAAAAATAGCAATTTTAGTATAGCCTAAAATTTTTAAAAATAAATGCAATAATTATTTAATCATATATAATAAATAATATATATTGTTACAAAATTGAATTTTTGAATTTTTTGAGGTTTTTAAAAATAGAGTGATGAGGGTTTCTAGAATAGAGTATTTTAGTTGAATAGCCCGCCCTAATTGAGTTAAAAGCCGGTATAAGAGCAGGACGGATCTTCAGCAAGTATGTTTTTTGAGTTAATATAGGCTCTAGCCCTGCATCCGCCACAAACTATTTTGTATTTGCAAGTTCCACACTTGCCTTCCCATCTTTTTCTGTCTCTCATTTGAGTCAATGCAATGTTATCTCTCCATATTGAATCAAGATCCACTTCTAGAACATTGCCCAAATCCATTCTAAGAAAAGGGCAGGGCATAATAGCTCCTTCATTAGATACTGCCAAAAGAAATCTTCCTGCAGAGCATCCCCCAACATATTCTATAAATCTGCCCCATCCGGGTTTATCAAATTTAGTAAATCCAATCTGCATGAGTTCTTTATTATTTTGTTTTTCAAAATGGAGCTGAGAAATTTCTGGGGCTTGTAGCACTACAATTTTTCTAAAGTATTGATCATATTCATTGCGCTTGTTTAATATTTCAATTAGAACTTTTTCTTTGTCCCCATTATTTAGGGCCAGAGGGTCATTTCCATTTCCATGTGGGACATAATTTAGGAATATACACACATCAGTGCCCGTATTTTTTGCAAGTTCTAAAAAGCTTGATACCTCATCTTTTACGAGGCTAGTAAGAGTCAGAGATAAGCCAACTGTAATACCTTGTTCTTTACAGAATTTAATAGCATTTATAGATTTCATAAAAGAATCATTTTTCCTGTGGGCATCATTTGTTTCTTCAATAGAACTAAATATGCTTATTTCTACATAGCTTATTCCAGATTCTTTGATATTCTTAGCCATATCCTCATCTAATAGCGTTCCATTTGTTGCAAGAGACGTCGCAAAACCCAGTTTATTGGAATAACTAGCAATTGTAAAAAAGTCATCTCTAATTAATGGTTCGCCTCCTGAAAAAACAAGAGAAGCTACTCCTGTTTCTTTTAGAATATCTATTGCCTTAAACCATTCCTCAGTTGATAAATCTAAGTTATATTTTTGCTTATTTAAATCAGAATTAAAAGTGTTGACATAACAGTAGTTACAATTAAGATTGCATAATCTAGTTAATTCTAAAACAACAGATATTGGCGAATTAAATATCAACGGTTTCCTGTACCCAAAAGATGACACTCCTTTTAAGAAAGAATGGGCACCCAAGGAATATGACTTAAGTGAATATCCTTCATTAAAAGTCGGAACATTTTCAAAAGACTCCCTGCTAACTGCAAAACCAAAAAGATGTAAAATAGGAATCCATGGCACGTAAAGTCGAAATAAAAGAGAGCATCTATTGCACAATTTAGGATCTTCTCCAGTTTCTATACTGTTTATTATTTGTTCTAAAACTGTTTTATTACATTTGGCGCACTTAGTTGTTATTTGATTAATAGAATATTTAATTATGGGATTTAAGGTAAGAGAGTATAACCCAATATCCATTAATTTATTTCTTATCATCCAATCTATCTAGGAACTTTTACTATATATATTTAATTTAAAAATTAAAAATTAATAAATTTATGGAATTACTAGATCCATGATTATTGTATCAAGTATTCCATTTTGAGAATAAGCGATCAGAGATATCTTGTATGTACCTGAAGGTACATTTGGTTCAACGGTAAAAGTAGTTTCATAGGTGCCAATATTATGTGCTTTAATCTTTTGTAATTCTGGCATTGTGCTGGCTTCTATCCCTTCTGGCAATCCGACAAACTTAATGTAAACGTTGTTTTGGGTAAAGAATCCTCTGTTCTCAACACCTATAGTTGTATTTTGAACTCCAGGCGCAACAGTAAATGAGGAGATTATCTTCCCATCTTTTACAATTGCATCTCCGTTAGTTAATGTAAAGCTTTCTATGTCAACTTTTGGATAAAGGATAGTTGCAGGAAGTGAAGGTTTTGGATTACAGTGCCAGCAGCATTCTCTGTAAAGAAATACATTTGTAGTAGGCTGACCTTCCCATTTATCGTATGTAATATTGATACTTGAAGGGATTTCGTTATAGGCATAAACTCCAGATAAATCGAATGGACCCGAGGGATAATTTGCTAGAAAATCATCAATTAAAGCTTTGTCCCAACCTGAATAGAAATATAATATGTATGTATAGTAACTACTAGTTTCATCTTCCAGTGGCTTTATTCCATTTCCGTTAAGGATTAGGTTTGGAGATTCTGAAGTAATAACCAAAAGATAATCTTCTTTTAGTTGGCATTTGCTATTGGGTGGAAGATTTTGATTTTTAAAGGAAGTTGGAATACACCCATTCTCTGTTATGGGTATATCTATGTATTCAAGGGCATACGGTAAGAATGATGTATAAGGTAAAGAATATATGCTAAGGCCAGAATCATTGATATTCATAGTTAATTCAGGACATTTTCTGATGTCCATACCTAAATCGGCATTATTAAGGCGATAATGCTGAGAAGGTGAGCACCTATCAATGTTATAAGAAAATGGTAGGGTTACTCTCTTACCTAATAGCCCCGGTATCCATACATCTGCTAATCCCATAAAAGTTTCTATCTTTGCATCAGCTTCACAGTTGCAGGTAGGGCATTCTTGCTGGCATTCAGCAAGGTATCCTTCATATATTTGATTTAGCCCGTTTTGCAGTTCTTCATCCATTACAACAGGCTCTTGAACGCAGCCGTAGAATTCACTATTATTGACAAAGACCTCAGAAGTCGTACATCCTGATATAAAAGAAACAACAATTAATAAAGAAATTAATATAGCAATTTTTCCTTTCATAATTGACACCATTATTACAAATTAATGATAGTAATCGATATTTAAAACTATCGGATTCTTTCAAATTGAATAAAATCTCTTAAATAACCTGCAAATTGCCAGGGTAATCCATAAATCGTTTTCATCGTCCTTTGGAAGCCCATAATATACTTTCCATGTCCCATCAGGTCTTTGATTTTCAATTAAATAATCTAGCCCCCTCTTGACGTCGTAGTCTTCTTTAGTAAATTTGAGTTTGGAAAGGGAATCAAGAGAGGAAACAATATCTGTCCACCAGAAAGGGTAAGCTAGCTTCCCCCAGTACTCGGGTGAGCCGTGATCATTATAGTTGTCTTTCTTAAAAAATTGTGATTTGAGAAACGCTCCGGCTTTTCTTATTTCATTTGTTTTTCTGTAGTGCCCATGTGCTGCAAAGGCCCTTAAAACTATCCCAGTTACTAAATGAGAAGACGGCTTAGTTGGATCATTTTTGATTGGTTCAATTCTCTCATCTTTATAGAATACTTCAGATATCTTGCACTTTGTAGTCCTAAAAGGTATGGCCCATCCCCCATCATTTTGCCTCATCGACAAAAGCCAATTGATGCCAAGATCAATCCTGTCATCTTTTCCATAGCCTGCCTTTATCAACATCTCCATTATGCCTGCAGAGTAATTTGGGGTGTATTCGTTCCCGTATATGCCTCTAAAATCCCCTTCGTCAGTTTGGAATGAAAATAGAAATTCACAGGCTCTTGAAATTGCATTATTTGTGCTGTTTAGGCCGTACTTTTCGATTAAAACTCGCATTATTCGATAGGTTTCAAGCTGATTGTAATTCATCTGTGAGCGGATCTCCTCTTTACCTCCAGAATATTTCCACGATCCATCTTCCTGTTGTTTGTTCAATAGGGATACTGCACCTGGAAGTTCCCATAACGCTTCAATAGTTCCAGGATCTTCATCAAACAACTCTATCCTTGTGAAATAGTTTATCGCTTTACTATTTGATAGGATAAGATTGCTAACTGGGCTAAATTTTAGACATACCTTCCAGTTGTTAGAATAGCTCGGCATAATATCAATTAAAGTAATTTTATTATACAGTCAACAAAGTCAGATGTGAATTTCCTGAAAGGAAATATGTATAACACTACCCACAGCACTTCAGTTATCCCAAGGGCGTATAGATATTTGATTTTATTTTTATTTTTTACAAGGGATGAATAAACAATTAGAAGCAAAACAAAATTGGCTATTGCAATATACAGGTACACAATAGATGCCATTTTTCTCCCAATATAATGTTTGGAACAACTAATATATAAATTAATCGATTAGTAAAGACTTTTATAATTAGGAACAATTTTTCAACTGGTGAGTACTTGACTATAGTCCTTGAGGCCAAAAATCTTGAAAAGAAATTCAGTGATGTTATAGCTGTCAATAAGATCAATTTCAAGGTAAATGAAGGGCAGGTTTTTGGCTTTTTAGGACCAAATGGGGCAGGTAAAACGACAACAATGAAGATGATCCAGTGTGTTTCGCCGAAGACGGGTGGAGAATTAAAGGTATTTGGCCTTGATGTTGAACGCAATCAAAAAGAAATAAAGAAGCTTATGGGCGTCGTTCCTCAGATGGATAATCTTGACCCGGATTTCTCAGTTATTGGAAACCTTATCCAGTATTCCAGGTATTTTGACATACCCATAGATGAAGCAAAGAAACGTGCTAATGAACTTATCGAGTATGTGCAACTAACAGAAAAAAAGGATAGTTCTGTTGAAAAGCTTTCTGGGGGGATGAAGAGAAGGCTTGTACTCGCAAGAGCAATGATCAATGAGCCCAAGCTATTGATTTTGGATGAGCCAACTACAGGCCTTGACCCTCAGGCAAGGCATCTGATCTGGGAAAAACTAAAGGATCTTTCCTCAAAAGGGATAACTGTTATCATAACAACTCACTACATGGAAGAGGCTGCACGTCTCTGCGATAGGCTTGTTATTATGGACAATGGAGAAATACTAGTTGAAGGTGCCCCAAAGGATCTTGTTAAGAAATATGTTGGGGAACACATCGTAGAGGCAGAAAATACTCTAGAGATAAAAACATGCCTAGAAAAAAATAATATTAAATATGAAGTTGCAAATGAAAGTGTAGAGGTATACAGTGAAAATGTATCAGATATAACTAATCTAATACTTAAAGAATGTGTGGATAGTGGCGTCACGGCAAGACCTGCAACACTTGAAGATGTATTTTTGAAACTAACAGGGAGAAAACTAAGGGAATAGATATGTTTGGATTAAGCTATAGACTTCTAAAACCTTGGAGGAGGAACATCATAACATTCTTCAAAACCTGGAAGCTAAACTTTGTTCCACCTTTCTTAGAACCAATCCTATACCTAGTGGCATTAGGATTTGGATTGGGTGGATTCATAGAAAGTGTTGATGGAGTCCCATATGCAAAATTCATTGCCCCTGCACTTGTGTCTATATCTGTAATGACCGCATCCTTTTTTGAGTGTACGTATACCTCATTTGTCAGGATGTATTACCTAAAGACATTTGATGCCATGATAGCCACCCCAATATCAATAGAAGAAGTTATTGCAGGAGAATTATTCTGGGGGGCAACTAGAAGCACCATATATGCTACAATAATGCTTCCTGTACTCTTGGCATTTGGTGTTGTAGAAATGCCTTCATCTCTACTTATTATTCCATTTGCATTTCTTGGAGGGCTATTGTTTTCCTGTATTGCCATGTGCTTTACTGCATTAAGCCCGACAATTGATGCTTTAAGCTATCCAAATTTCCTATTTATTACGCCAATGTTTTTGTTCAGTGGCACTTTCTTTCCTATGACAGTTTTACCAGAAGCAATACAATACGTAGCTTTAGCCATACTACCCTTGGCCCATATAGTCATAATAAATAGGTCATTAACATTGGGTGTTTACAGTTTTTCTATAGTAACAAGTCTACTCTGGATTTTAGCAACAACAACAATATTCTTCTTTGTTTCAATAAAACTGATGAAAAGAAGACTAATCGTTTGATTCTAGAGAGTTTAATTCTTTTAGTAACTTTCTAACTTCTTTGTACGATTCAACATTGTACTTAGCTTGAGAAGGCTCAATACCAACTTTTATAGAATATGCATTTTCCGGAACTACTTTGAAGATATCTTCATCTGTGAAATCGTCTCCAATTGCAACTATAAAGTCCCATTTATTTTTATTAAGCCAGTTTGAAGTTGCATGCCCTTTATTTATATTTATGTTCTTAACTTCAATAATTTTATTACCTTCAAAGACCCCTACATTTAGATTAGAAGTTAGGTGCATTAAAGCGGCTTTTAGTTCTCTAGATCGTATAGCTGCTAACTCTGGATCTACTTTTCTATAGTGCCAAACAAGAGAAAGTTCCTTACTTTCAATTAATGATCCCGGCGTTCTATCAACATACAGTTCTAATAAAGGCAATATTTTTCCTTTCCATTCTACTTCCTCTGGTTCAGTCAAAATCCAATTGTTTCCTTTTTCCTTAATTTGCCCACCATGCTCAGCTATAAGACTCAAATTAATATCTTTAAACCAATTCTCAAGAGTATTTTTATCTCGCCCACTTATTATGACAACATTATTTTTATTATCATTTGATAGATTTTTTAGAACAGAGATTAATTCAGCATCTGGCAATGCTTTATGGGGGGCATTTGAAAAAGGAACTAAAGTCCCATCATAATCGAGTAAGAATAAACGATTTTCACTGTTTTTGTAGCTATTTATCATGCTAAGTTTAGTTGAAGGTAGGATAAGTTTTACTTCAAGCGTTTTCTGTTCATTTTTTACTTCATCGAGTTTTTCTATAAAATCTTCTGCCCATCTGGTCACATTATATTTTTTTAATCTTTTTTGCATGATTCTATTTCTTTCAATCTGTTCATCAATTGGCATTTCCAATGCTTTTTTAATTGCATCTGCAATTTCTTCTACATTATTTGGATTAACTATCAATGCTTCTCCAAGTTCAACTGAAGCACCGGCCATTTCACTAAGAATGAGTACTCCTTTTCCATCACTTTTTGAAGCGATTAACTCCTTAGCAATTAAATTCATACCATCTCTTATGGGCGTTATTAATCCCACATCAGAAAGATTGTACAGTGAAAGAAGAGAATAATATGAGATATAACGATATAGATACCTAATCGGAGTCCAGTTTACTCTACTATATTTCCCATTTATTTTTCCGACAGTTTCATCAATCTTGTTTTTAAGTTTTTCATAATGTTCAACTTTAGTTCTTGATGGAACCGTTACAAGGATTAGTTCGACCTTTCCCCTATACGCGGGGTATTTATCTAGAAAATAGTCATATGCTTCAAGTCTTTGGAGAATTCCTTTTGTATAGTCAAGCCTATCTATAGAAAAAATAGTTTTATATTCCCCTATTTTCTCCCTTATCTCATTTATTTTTTTCTGAACATTTTCATCTTTTATCATACTTGAGAATTTATCATACTCTATCCCCATAGGAAATGCATCGACTTCAGAATAATGTTTCCCTGTGAAGACCTTGCCTGCAACGTTTTCATATCCCAATATCCTTAATACCCCAGATAAGAAATGCCTTGAATAATCAGATATATGAAACCCAATCAAATCGGCTTCAAGTATCCCTTCAAGGATTTCTCTTCTCCATGGCAGTAGCCTATAGATCTCAAAAGAAGGGAAAGGAATATGTAAGAAGAACCCTATTGAAGTATGTGGCAATTTCTCCCTAATTAGTTTTGGAAGTAGCATTAAATGGTAATCATGGACCCAAATTATATCCTCATTATTTGCAATCTCACATATGGCTTCACAGAACTTCTCATTTACGTTTTTATAAGCCTCCCAATTCTTCTTTATATATTCTGTATACTGTGTGAATCCATGAAAAAGTGGCCATAAAGTACTGTTACAGAATCCATTATAATATTGTTCAATATCTTTTTTTGACAAGAAAACAGGGTAATTTTGGTATTCTTCCAATAACTTTGACTTTATATATTTATTTTCATCGATATTTATTTTATCTGAAGAAAGTCCACACCAGCCTATCCAAGCACTATCATAATTTTTATAGAAAGATGAAAGCCCTGTAGCAAGACCCCCCACGCTGTGCTTAAAATTTAAATCTTCATTGTTTTTTTCTATAGTAATAGGCAGTCTGTTTGAAACTATTAATAATCTTTTCATTTTACCAAGTCATTTACTATATGGGCTTTTAGTTTAAATTATTAATCATAAAATTACTAAGCTATTTAAACGTAAAAATTAATATATAATTTAAAGAATTTTTTGGGTGGTAAGTTGGTAAATGAAAAAGGAATAGAATACATTTCAAAAAATGATCTTTTTTATAATAAACATGTTCTTGTCGCTGACATTGGAGGGACCAACGCCACTATAGGTATTTGCGGGATAAGTGAAAATATCCCTTATTTACTTTTTTATAAACGCTATAATAGCAAAAAAATTAACTCAATAATATCACCTATGAAAGAAATACTAAAATTTGGGAAAGAGAATCATGATATCGAAATAAATGTTTCATGCTTCGGGTGTGCGGGGGTAAATTTTAAAGAGAATATAATAAATTTAACAAATTTAAACTGGAAAATCGATATAAATGAGATTAAAAAAGAAACTGGTTTAGGTATAGTACATATAATAAATGATTTCCAAGCAATAGGTTACGGAATAAATTACCTTACTAAATACAGACCAGAGGATATTTTGATTATTAAGCCGGGGGTTAATGAAAAAAATATTGAAAAAACTAAAGCAATTATCGGTGCAGGAACTGGGCTTGGAAAGTCAATACTTTACTTCAACAGTCATAAATGCATATATGAGTCACTCCCTAGTGAAGGAGGCCATTCAGATTTTCCCATTAAAGATATTTTTGAATTTGAATTAATTAATTATGTAAAAGAAAAAAAGAATCTTGAAGTCCCCGTAAGATACGAAGATATACTGTCCGGACAGGGCATAGAAAGTATATACTCATTCTTAAAAAATACTAGAAATTATGAAAAAACAAAATACGATGAAATAATAGAAAAATCCAATGATAGACCTTCCGCTATATCAAAATACAAAAATATAGATCCTAAATGTAGAGAAACTTTTAGACTATTCAGTAAGTTTTATGGCAGATGCGCAAAAAACTTTGCTTTAGATTCTCTTTCATTAGGTGGTGTTTATATTGCGGGGGGTATAGCAATGAAAAATAAGGATATACTTGAAAATAAAGAGTTTTTAGATGAATTTATCGATTGTCAGACTCAGAAAGAAGTTCTTAATTCTATCCCAGTATATTTAATCCGTGACTATAACGTTAGTTTATATGGGGCTGCATTCTACTCAGTTGTAAATTCTAAGTAACATATTATATCAAAATACCGATAAAGTTATATTAGATAAAAAGAAAATATTATTGGGTAGTTTGGGCAATAGATTCATATTTTTATCTCAATGATAGTTTTGGTGCTATTTTTGTTATATTTTTGATAATGGAGGTATAAAATATGGATATTTTAAGTAATTTGGACCTAGCTTTAGGAAAAAGAGTTAGATTGTATAGATTATTATGCAGTCATGGATTGAGAAACGGAACAATGAATCTATTGCCCATTGATCACGGTTTAGAACATGGGCCACGTGACTTCTTTTCAAATCCTGGAAGTCTAGATCCTGAATATGTTATTAATCTAGCCGTAAGTCTTGGAGTCTCCGGGATTGTAATGCATATTGGACTTGCAGAAAAATATATGAAAAAATATGCTGGCGTCATCCCTCTAGTTTTAAAATTAAATGGGAAAACTTCAATACCTGATGATGAGGCGCCAGTTTCTCCATTGACAGCTAGTTTAGAAGATGCCATTAGACTGGGTGCAGATGCTGTTGGATATACTCTATATGTTGGGACTCCCAATCAAAAGGAAGATATTGCCCAATTTAGGAAAGTAAAAAGAGAAGCAGATAGATATGGAATGCCAATAATAGTTTGGTCTTATCCTATGGGAAAAGCCATAGAAGAAAAGGGAGGAAAAGAATCTCTGTACGCTGTAGACTACGCTGCACGTGTAGGGTGTGAATTGGGCGCAGATATTATAAAGATTAATTTTCCTGTAATCGACAATTCAAA